>DASZJM010000122.1:0-3397 GCA_035948165.1 Candidatus Methylomirabilota bacterium | reverse complement strand
CCGGGGCGGCAGAGTGGCGCGGCGCGCGTGGCGCTGGAGCGTCGAACCATCCACATCGAGGACGTACGGAACGAGCCCGACTACACCTACGGGGTGCGCGAGATCAGCGCCCTCCGGACCGTGCTGGCCATTCCGATGCTCCGGGCCAACGAGCTACTGGGCGTCATCACCGTCAACCGACATCACGTCCGGCTCTTCACCGACAGCCAGATCGCGTTGATGGAGACCTTTGCCGACCAGGCCGCCATCGCGATCGAGAACGCCCGGTTGCTCACCGAGCTCCAGGCCCGGACCGAGGCGCTCACCCGCTCGGTCACGGAGCTTCAGGCGCTGGGCGAGGTGAGCCAGGCCCTCAGCTCCACCCTGGACCTCGAGAGCGTGCTCAACACGATCGTGTCCCGCGCCACCCAGATCGCGGGCACCGACGGGGGCTCGGTCTACGAGTACGACGAGGGGGGCGAAGCGTTCCACCTGCGGGCGACCGACAATCTCGACGCGGAGGTGGTCGCGATGGCCCGGCACACGCCGGTGCCCCGGGGCGAGGGGGTGCTCGGGCGGATGGCCGCGACGCGCGAGCCGGTGCAGATCGCGGACATCGGAGCCGACGGCGCCTACCACAGCCCCCTCCGCGACGTGCTGCTCCGGTCGGGGACCCGCGCCCTCATGGCGGTGCCGCTGCTGCGCGAGAACGTGCTGATCGGCGGGCTCACCGTGAACAAGAAGACGCCGGGAGCGTTCTCGCCCGCGGTCATCGAGCTGCTCAAGACCTTCGCGAGCCAGTCGGCGGTGGCGATCCAGAACGCGCGGCTCTTCCGGGAGATCGGGGACAAGAGCCGCCAGCTCGAGATGGCCGACCGTCACAAGTCGGAGTTCCTCGCCAACATGTCGCACGAGCTGCGCACCCCTCTGAACGCGATCATCGGCTACAGCGAGATGCTGCAGGAGGACGCGACCGAGCTCGGAGCGGAGCAGTTCACCGAAGACCTCGGGCGGATCAACGCGGCGGGCAAGCACCTGCTGGAGCTGATCAACGCGGTGCTCGATCTCTCCAAGATCGAGGCCGGCAAGATGGAGCTGTATCTCGAGACCTTCGACGTGGGAGGCCTGGTCCGGGACATCGCGGCGGTGATCCAGCCGCTGGCGGCCAAGAACGCCAATCGCCTGGAGCTTCGCGGCCCCGACGAAGCGGGGACGATGCGAGCGGACCAGACGAAGGTGCGCCAGGCCCTCTTCAACCTGCTCAGCAACGCCTGCAAGTTCACCGATCGGGGCACGGTCTCGCTGGCGGTGTCCCGGGAGATGGTCGAGGGCCGCGAGATGGTGGTGTTCCGCGTGAGCGACACCGGTATCGGCATGACCTCCGAGCAGCTCGGCCGCCTCTTCGAGGCGTTCTCCCAGGCCGACGCGGCCACCACCCGGCGCTACGGGGGAACCGGTCTCGGGCTGGCGCTGAGCCGGCGCCTCTGCCGGATGATGGGCGGCGACGTCAGTGTCGAGAGCGAGTCCGGTCGCGGCAGCACGTTCACCATCCGGCTGCCCGCGGTGGTGGCCGAGGTCGCCGAGCCCCCCCGGGCCGCGGCCACCGGGCCCGCCCCGCTCGACTCACCGGGGGTCCCCACCGTGCTGGTGATCGACGACGAGGCGGCGGTGCGGGACCTGATGCAGCGGTTCCTCACCCGCGAAGGCTTCCGGGTCGTCACCGCGGCCGCCGGCGAGGAGGGGCTGCGGCGGGCCCGGGAGCTGCGGCCCGACGCGATCACCCTCGACGTCATGATGCCGGGGATGGACGGCTGGGCGGTACTGTCCGCGCTCAAGGCCGACGTCGCGGTCGCGGACATCCCGGTGATCATGCTGACCATCGTCGACGACAAGAACCTGGGCTACGCGCTGGGCGCCGCCGACTACCTGACCAAGCCGATCGATCGCGAGCGCCTGGTGACCGTGCTGGAGAAGCATCGACGCGACCTCCCGGTCCTGGTGGTGGACGACGACGCCGGGCAGCGGCAGCTCCTCCGCCGGATGCTCGAGCCGGAGGGCTTCACGGTGGTGGAGGCGGAGAACGGACGCGTGGCCCTCACGCGGCTGCAGGAGATCCGGCCGACCGTGATCCTGCTGGACCTGATGATGCCGGAGATGGACGGCTTCGAGTTCGTGGCGGAGTGTCGCCTCCGCGAGTCGTGGCGCGCGATCCCCATCGTGGTCGTCACCGCCAAGGATCTGTCCCCCGCCGACCGGGAGCGGCTCAACGGCCACGTGCAGAAGATCCTCCAGAAAGGCGCGTCCGATCGAGACGAGCTGCTCGCCGAGGTGCGCGAGCTGGTGGCCACCCGCGTGGCCGGCCGGAGGGCCCGGGCCTGATGGCCAAGATCCTGCTCGTGGAGGACAACGAGATGAACCGGGACATGCTCTCCCGCCGTCTCGTCCGGCGCGGCTACGAGGTCGTCATCGCGGTCGACGGCGAGCAGGGGATCGCGATGGCGCGCTCGGAGGCGCCCGCCCTCATCTTGATGGATATGAGCCTGCCCGGGGTCGACGGGTGGGAGGCGACCCGCCGGATCAAGGCCGCCCCGGAGACGCGCGCGATCCCGGTGATCGCCCTCACCGCGCACGCCATGTCGGGCGACCGCGAGAAGGCGGTCGCGGCGGGCTGCGACGACTTCGACACCAAGCCGGTCGATCTCGCGCGTCTCCTCGAGAAGATCGAGGCGCTGATCGGGCGGGCGGCCGGCGCGTGAGCATCGAGCCCGCCGCCCAGCTCCGCCACGAGCTGCGCACGCCGCTCAACCACATCATCGGCTACACCGAGCTGCTCCTCGAGGAGCTCGGGACGGGCGAGGCGCCCGAAGTCGCCGCGGACCTCTCCGCCCTTCGCGTCGACGCCCGCCAGCTCCTGACCCAGCTGAACGAGGTGCTCGCGCGGGGCCAGGGCGGGGCGCCCGACCTCGCCGCCGCGCGCGCCACCCTCGGCGCTCCGCTGGAGCGGGTGCGGGCCGCCGAGGACCGCCTCCATCGGCGGGTGGCGGCGGCCGGCGGCGGCGAGCGACTTGCCGACCTGGAGCGGATCCGGGCCGCGGTCGGGCGGCTCGCCGAGCTGCTGGGGGGCGACGCCGCGACGTCCGGAGCGCCGGGCGGTGACCCGGCCGCGAGCGCGCCGGCCGCCGGGGACGAGCCGACGGGGCCGCGCGCGGTCATCCTGGTGGTCGACGACAGCGAGGACAACCGCGACATGCTCGCGCGCCGGCTCCGGCGCCAGGGGTACGAGGTGCAGACCGCCGCGGGCGGGCACGCGGCCCTCGCCGCGCTCGCGGCCGGACCGGTCGACCTCGTGCTCCTCGACGTCATGATGCCGGACCTCGACGGCTACGCGGTGCTGGAGCGGCTCAAGGGCGATCCGGCC
>DASZJM010000121.1:0-2974 GCA_035948165.1 Candidatus Methylomirabilota bacterium | reverse complement strand
GAACTCGGTGTGGTCGGCCCGGCGGGGCGCCGGACGCAGGTCCTCGGCGAGATAGAGATGGGCGACTTCGCGCAGGACGGACTTGGAGGTGTGGAAGTCGCCGAGCTCCACGAGGCGGCCGGCCTCGTAGCCCGCCTCCTCCGCGAGCTCGCGCTGGGCCGCCTGGAGCCGCGTCTCGCCCGCGTCCTGGCCTCCGGTCGGCATCTCCCAGAAGAAGCCCTTGGCCACGTAGCGGTACTGCCCTACCAGCAGCACCATGTCGCGATCGAGGAACGGCAGGACGCCGACACACTCGCTGCACTCCACCACGCCGTAGATGGTGGTCTGCCCGTCGGGCAGCTCGACGATATCTTCGCGGAGGTCGATCCAGCGATTGCGGTAGATCGGACGGGTGGACGTGGCGCGCCACGGAGTCCGGGCGAGGGGATTCGACGCGAGCGGCCCGGACCGCGGCTCGCCCGGAGGGGAACCGCCGGATCCGGTCGGAGTGGGCTGGCTCATCATCCGGTTGTATCATGTCGACCAGGGGGAGAACCGCGATGGCATGGCCGGCACCGGTGGAAGCGCTGTGGAACGACATGGAGAGCGTGCGCGCCCAGCTCCTCAAGGAAGCCGAGGGGCTGAGCCAGGCGCAGAGCGACTGGCGGCCGTCGCCCGACGAGTGGTCGGTCGGCGAGATCCTCCACCACCTGACCCTGGCCGAGGTGGGCACCGGCAAGCTGACCTCCAAGCTCCTGCGGGACGCCCCGCAGCCCCTGCCGCCGTTTCCCCCGGACCTCACCGCGTTCGCGCCGGTGCCGCCGCCGCCCCCGGGCCGGGCCCAGGCGCCGGAGGTGGTGTACCCAGAGCGCGGGCATTCGCTCGAGCGCCTGATCGCCGACCTGAAGACGATCCGGGAGCGGAGCCGCCAGTCGGTGGAGCGGCTGGCCACGGTGGACCCGCGCGGGCTGCGCTGGCGGCACGTCGCGCTCGGGGACATGGACCTGGGGCAGTGGTGGCTGCTGCACGTGCGGCACGAGACCGATCATCTCCAGCAGCTCCGCGACGTGAAGGCCGCCACCGGATTCCCCGCCTCGTGAAGATCATCCTCCGCAACCCGCGGCGGGAGGTCGACGTGGAGGGCAAGCGCCGGGTGAAGGAGCTGCTCACCGAGCTCGGCATCCTGCCCAGCACGGTGCTGGTCATCCGCGACAACGAGCTCCTGACCAGCGACGCGGTGGTGGGCGGCGACGACGTGCTCGAGGTGCGCCCGGTCATGTCGGGCGGCGCGGGAGCGGGCGCGTGAAGTGCCGCAAGTGCGGTGGCACCGCCTCGCTCGAGCTGCGGCGGCACAACGCGGCCTTCTGCTCGCCGCACTTCATCGAGTTCTTCCGCAAGCAGGTGGCGGAGGCGATCCACCGGCACCACATGTTCACTCGCGAAGAGCAGATCATGGTGGCCGTCTCGGGCGGCAAGGACTCCCTCGCGCTCTGGGATGTGCTGATCGAGGACGGCTACCAGACCGCCGGCCTCTATCTCGACCTGGGCATCTTCGACTACTCGAAGGAGTCCAAGGCCAAGTGTGAAGCGTTCGCGGCCGCCCGTGGCCAGACGCTGCACATCGAGCGGGTGGCGGAGGCGGTGGGCGCCCCGATTCCGGTGGTGCAGCAGGCCACCCGCCGCCCGACCTGCTCGGCCTGCGGGCTCTCGAAGCGCTACCTGATGAACCGCGCCGCGCTCCAGCACGGCTATCCGGTGGTGGCCACCGGTCACAACCTCGATGACGAGGCCGCCACGCTCTTCGGCTCGGTCATGCACTGGCAGACCGACGCCCTGCCGCGCCAGTCACCCGCGCTGGCGTCGACGCACCCGAAGCTGGTCCGTCGCGTCAAGCCGCTCTACCGGCTGTCCGAGCTGGAAACGGCGGCCTTCGCCTTCCTGCGCGGCATCGATTACATCGTGGAGGAGTGCCCGTTTGCCAAGGGCGCCACCTCGATCGCCCACAAGCAGGTGCTGGACCGGCTCGAGGACGAGTCGCCCGGCTCCAAGCACAACTTCTTGTTCGGGTTCCTCGAGAAGGCCCGGCCCGCCTTCGAGAAGGTCGAGAACGTCGAGCTCCATGAGTGCACCTCCTGCGGGCAGGTGACCACCGGCGCGATCTGCGCCTTCTGCAAGCTCGCGGATCTGGTCAAGCGGCGGACGTCGTGATCCCGATTCACTCCAGGAGGAGACAGCCATGCAGAACGCGGTAATCGTCGGGGCGGTCCGCACCGCCGTCGGTCGGAAGAACGGCAAGCTGGCCGGGGTGCGCCCCGACGACCTGCTCGCCGACACCCTCAAGGCGCTGGTCGAGCGGGTGAAGATCGATCCCACCGAGGTCGAGGACGTGGTGATGGGCTGCGTCGACCAGGTGGGCGAGCAGGGGTTCAACATCGCCCGCAACGCGGCGCTGATCGCGGGCTTCCCGGTGGACGTCTGCGGCACCACCCTCGATCGCATGTGCGGCTCCGGCCAGCAGGCCGCCAACTTCGCCGCGATGGGGGTCATGTCCGGCCAGTACGAGTGCGTGATCGCGGGGGGCGTGGAGAACATGAGCCGCGTTCCGATGGGCTCGAACGGGTCCGGGCCCGGCGACGGCCCGCTCTCCCCGCGCCTGCAGGCGCTCTACAACATCGTGCCCCAGGGCCTCTCCGCCGAGCTGATCGCCGAGCAGTGGGGAATCAAGCGCGAGGAGCTCGACGAGTACTCGGCGGGCAGCCACGAGCGGGCGGGCCGGGCCATCGCGGAGGGGCGGTTCAAGCGGGAGATCACGCCAATCACTCTGCCGGACGGCACCGTGTTCGAGGTGGACGAGGGGGTGCGGGTCCCGGTGAACCGGGAGAAGATGGCGGCGCTCGCCCCGTCCTTCAAGCCGGACGGGGTGGTGACCGCGGCCAACTCCTCGCAGATCTCGGACGGCGCCGCCGCGCTCCTCATCATGTCGGAGACGCGCGCC
>DASZJM010000120.1:0-14566 GCA_035948165.1 Candidatus Methylomirabilota bacterium | reverse complement strand
TTCCAGTAGGGATCCCAGAGCGGGGTGAGGTCGGAGGAGTTGGCGATGTCGAGCCCGCGCACCGCGCCGCGCTTGGCCACGCGCTCGACCTCGGCGATGGCCGCGTCGATCGGGGCGTTCGGGATCGAGGCGAGCCCGGCGAAGCGCTCGGGGTGCGTCGAGCAGAAGTCGGCGAGCCACTCGTTGTAGACGCGAATCACCTCGACCACCGCCTCCCCATCGTTCATGCGCCCGGTGGCGCCGAGGATCCCGTAGAGCACCTCGGCTTGCACCCCGTCGCGATCCTGATCCTTGAGCCGCAGCTCCGGGTCGGTCAGCCGCCGGATCCCCTTCTTGCCGTCCGAATAGAGGCCGGTCTCGGCCATACGGTCCGCGCGGTGGATGCGGCCCGGCACGTATTCGCGGCCGGCCGAGCCCATGCCGCAGAAGAAGCCGAGGTTCGCGCCCTTCTGGGTGATCCACGTCGGACCCTTCGGGCTGTCGACCACGTGGGGCATCCGGTCGCGGAGCCCCGCGGCGGCGTTCGCGGTGAAGAGATCCTGCGGCAGCCAGCAGAGGTCGAGGTGGCAATCGGCGGAGATCATCTCGTAGCGCATGGGGGTCTCCTCAGGGCTTGAGCCGGACGTCTTCGTAGGGGGCGGAATAAGGGAACGACGGGATCAGGCTGAGCGCGGGCTCCTCCACGCGCGGGCCCACCCCGCGGATGAACCCGTTCTCCCAGATCGGCGCGAAGATCTTCTTCTCGAACAGGATGCGCTGGATCTGGTGGAGCGTCTCCTCGCGCTTCTTGCGGTCGCGCTCGCGGGCCTGGCGCTCGAAGAGGTCCTGCACCTCCGGCAGCACCCCCGCGGTGTAGGGGCCGCCCTTGACCGCCACGATCGCGAGCCGGGTGGCCGCGTTGCCGGCGGGGCCGAGTCCGCCGAATACCAGGCCCTTGAGCCGGCCCTGGGGCCACGCCGAGAAGAAGGCGGCGCGCTCCATGGTGTGGATCTTCACCCGGATGCCGACCGCGGCCAGGTAGTTGGCGATGGCCTCGCCCGCGCCATCGTAGGGCGGGGCGATCGTGAAGTCGCCCGCGTCGACGCCGCGGGGGAACCCGGCCTCCGCGAGCAGCCGCTTGGCGCGGGCGGGGTCGTAAGGATCGGGCTCGATGGCGAGCGCGAACTCGAGCGCGCGCGGCACCATATTGCCGGTGAGGCCCGCGAAGCCGAGCTGCTCGGCGTCGTTGAGCGCGCGCCGGTCGATCGCGAAGCTCGCCGCGGCGCGCACCCGCTGATCGTGCCAGGGCGAGGTCGGATCCCACTGCCCGCGGAAGTCGAGGAAGAAGATGGTGTTGCTGCGCACCGCCATGAGGCGCAGGCCGGGCGTGCGCCGCACGTCCTCCGCGACGGGGCCGTTGATGAAGTAGGCCACGTCCACGTCGCCCCGCTTGAGCGCGGCGGCGCGGGTGGTCTCGTCGGGGAGACTGCGGAAGATCAGCTTCTTCACCGACGGGGTCTTGCGCCAGTAGCCGTCGAAGGCCTCGAGCTGCAGCTCCACCCCGGGCTGGAAGCTCACCACCCGGTACGGGCCCGCCCCGATCGGCGCCTTCTTGAACCCCTCGTCGCCCACCTGCTCGACGTACTTCTTCGGCACGATCCACCCCGCGCTGGTCGCGGTGGTGCCGTAGAAGGTAATGAAATCGGCCCACGGCTCCTTGAGGTGGAACTGCACCCGCCGGGCGTCCACCACCCGGACCTCCTGCACGTGCTCCTTCAGGAGGGTGGCGTTCGCGCCACGGTACCGCTCGAAGGAGAACTTCGCGTCTTCCGCGGTCACCCGCTCGCCGTTGTGGAAGCGGGCGTTGGCCCGCAGCGTGAAGTCGTAGACGAGGCCGTTGGCGGAGACGGTCCACGCCTCGGCGAGGCTCGGGGCGCTCGGGCCGGACGGCATCGGCTTGAGCAGCGCGTCGTGGACCGCGTAGAGGGTGAGGAACGGGGTGATCGAGCCCTCGCTCTCGGCAGGGTCGAGCCAGCGCGGGGCGAGCGTGAAGTGGACCGCCCACGTCATCTGGCCGCTCGGGGCGGGGGCAGCCGACTGCGTCATCCCGGCCGCGGCCAGGCACAGCAGGAACGCGAGCACGACGAGCACACCGACGAGCCGTCGCATGGGGCCGCCCTCCCGGGTCGACGTGGAACGGATGATATAATCCGCGCGCCCATCCCACAAGGCGGCAGAGAGAGGTCAGCATGAAGACATTCCGGCTCTACACCGGCGGCGACGGTCAGTCCCATATCGAGACCATCGACCACACGCGCGCGCCCGGCTGGACCAAGGGGCTCGCGACCACTCAAATCTCTTTCCGGGAGAGCCCGGTCGGCAACTTCATCGACTGGCATCCCGCGCCCCGGCGCCAGTTCGTGATCATCCTCTCGGGCCAGCTCGAGATCGGGCTGGGCGACGGCTCGAAGCATCTGTTCGGTCCGGGCGATGCCCGGCTGGTCGAGGACATCACCGGCAAGGGACACACCACCCGCGTGCACGGCAGCCAGCCGTGCCTCACCGCCACCATCCCTCTCGCGGAGCAATAGCCATGGCCACCAAGATCCTGTTCGCGCCCAAGCAGTCCGACGCGGTGCTCGAGATCGCCCGCTCGCTCACCCCCGCGGGCTTCGAGCTGCTCATCGCCGACATCGGCACCCCGGAGTTCTACGCGGCGGCGGCCCAGGCCGAGTACTACCTGGGCCTGGCGCGCCAGATGGGCGGCGAGTTCTTCCGCTCCGCCCCGAACATGAAGCTGGTGCAGCTGCTCTCCGCGGGCTACGACCGAGTGGACATCGAGGCCGCGCGCAAGGCGAAGGTGCCGGTGTCCAACAACGGCGGGGCCAATGCGATCGCGGTGGCCGAGCACACCATCATGCTGATCCTGGCCGTGCTCAAGCGGGTGGTTCGCTTCCACAACGACGTGGTGGCCGGCAAGTGGCGGGTCGGCGGCTTCGACGACCAGAGGGTCTACGAGCTGTCGCGCAAGACCCTCGGCATCGTGGGCCTCGGCAACATCGGCAAGAAGGTGGCCCGGCGCGCGGCCGCCTTCGACATGGTGGTGCAGTACTACGACATCGCTCGCCTCACCGAGGCGGAGGAGGACGCCCTCGGGGTCCGCTTCGTGCTGCTCCCCGAGCTGCTGCGCACCTCCGACGTGGTGAGCCTGCACGTGCCGCTCGACGACTCCACCCGACACCTGCTGGGGGCGCGCGAGTTCGCCCAGATGAAGCCGGGCGCGATCCTGATCAACACCTGCCGGGGCCCGGTGGTGGACGAGGCCGCGCTCCACGCCGCGCTCAAGAGCGGGCAGGTCGCGGCGGCGGGGCTCGACGTCCTGGTCGAGGAGCCGCCCGCCACCAACCACCCGCTCTTCGCGCTGCCCAACGTGACCCTGACCCCGCACTCGGCGGGGCCCACCTGGGAGAACTGGACCGCGCGCTTCCGCAACGGCTTCGACAACATCCAGCGGGTGGCCGCCGGCCGGGCCCCGAAGTGGGTGATCCCCGAGCTGCAGGGGCCGCAGCCGTGAAGATCCTGTTCGCGCCGAACCTCATCGTCTCCGGCCTCAGCGAGGCCGATCGCGCCGGCATCCTCGAGGCGGCCGGTCGCGGCGCGCGCATCGTGGAGGCGAAGGACAAGGCGAGCCAGCGCCGCGAGCTGCCCGACACCGACGTCATCTTCGGCCGCGCGCATCCCGAGCTGTTCTCCCTCGCCACCCGCCTCGTCTACTACCACTCGATCGGGGCGGGGGTGGACAGCATCCTCACCCCCGAGCTGATCAACCACCCGGTCCCGCTCGCGAGCGAGAAAGGGGAGGTGGGCATTCACCTGGCCGAGCACGCCTTCGCGCTCCTGCTGGCCCTGACCCGCGGGCTCCACACCGCGATCCGCACTCCCGACTACGAGCTGCGCGAGCCGATCCGGGTCCACCAGCGTGAGCTCTACGAGCAGACGATGGGGGTCGTGGGCTTCGGCGGCACCGGCCGCGCGGTGGCCCGCCGCGCGGTGGGCTTCGGCATGCGCGTACTCGGGGTGGACGTCGAGCGCGTCGATCCCGAGCCGGGGGTGGAGGCGATCTGGCCCGCCGACCGCCTCGCCGACCTGCTCGCCGCCTCCGACGTGGTGGTGATCGGCCTGCCCCTGACCAAGGCCACTCACCACCTGTTCACCCGCGAGCGCTTCCTGCAGATGAAGCGCACCGCGATCCTGATCAACGTCACCCGCGGGGAGATCGTGCGGGGCGAGGACGTGCTGGGCGCCCTCACCGAGGGGCTCATCTGGGGCGTGGGGCTCGACGTCACCGATCCGGAGCCGCTCCCGAAGGACCACCCGCTGTGGACACATCCGCGGGCGATCGTGACCCCGCACACCGCGGGGGGCTCGCCGCGCCGGGCGGGACGGGTGATCGCGACCTTCTGCGAGAACCTTCGGCGTATGCGAGAGGGGCGCCCGCTGCTCGCGCTCATCGACAAGCAGAAAGGCTACTGAGCGGCGGGACGGCTCAGACGGTGACCGCGGAGATGTCGACCGAGGAGCGGAGACCCTCGACCACCACCACGCCGGACTCGGTCACGTGGTGGCGGCGCTTGTCCTCCTCGAGGTCGTAGCCGATCGTCGCCCCCTCGGGGATGCGCACGTTCTTGTCCAGGATCGCGCGGCGGATCCGGGCGCGGCGGCCGATGTCGCAGTTGTCGAGGATCACCGAGTCCTCGACGATCGCCCCGGTGTGCACCCGCACGTGTCGGCCGAGCACCGAGGTGCGCACCATGCCGCCGGAGAGGATGCAGCCGCCCGAGACCACCGAGTCGATCGCCTGGCCGCGGCGGCCCTCGTCGTCGAAGGTGAACTTGGCTGGCGGATCGGCGTAGCTCGCGGTGCGGAGCGGCCATTCGCGGTTGTAGAGGTTCAGCGCGGGGCTCACCGCCCGCAGGTCCATGTGGGCCTCGTAGTAGGCGTCGAGGGTACCCACGTCGCGCCAGTAGGCGGAGGCGTTCACCGCCTCGCCGGGGATCTGATTGGTCTGGAAGTCGTAGGCGAACATGTCGAGGCGGTTCACGAGGCGCGGCAGCACGTCGCGGCCGAAGTCGTGGCTGCTGCCCTCGCGGGACGCGTCCGCGTGCAGCTCGCGCAGCAGGGTGCGCGTCGAGAAGACGTAGTTGCCCATGGAGGCGTAGACCCGGTCGGGGTCGCCCGGCATGGTGGGCGCGTCCGCGCGCTTCTCGTGGAAGCCGATGATGTGGCCGTCGCGCGCGGTCTCGATCACCCCGAAGTCGCTCGAGAAGCGCCGCTCCACCGGGATCGCGGCGACCGTGATCTCGGCGCGCTTCTGCTCGTGGAACGCGATCATGCTCGAGATGTCCATCCGGTAGATGTGGTCGGCGCTGAAGATGGCGACCAGGTGCGGATCGGACTGCTCGATCAGGTTGGCGTTCTGGTAGATCGCGTCCGCGGTGCCCCGATACCACGTCTCGCCCGCCGACCGCATCTGGGCCGGCACCGGGATGATGAAGTGGTCCTTCAGCAGGCCCCCGAACTGCCAGCCGTCGGCCAGGTGCTGCAGCAGCGACTGGCTCTTGAACTGGGTGAGGACGTAGATCGAGTGGACGCCCGAGTTGATCAGGTTGCTGAGGACGAAATCGATGATGCGGTACTTGCCCCCGAAGGGCACCGCCGGCTTCGCGCGCTCCTTGGTCAGGGGATAGAGGCGGGTGCCCTTCCCCCCGGCCAGGACGATCCCGAGGATGCGAAGTCTCATGGCAGCGGGACTCGCGAGTAGCCTATCACGCGGGCGGACGAAATCCGGGCGCCCGCGGGTCCCGGGGCGATATACTGCTTGGCGTCTGGTACAGGTACCGGCTCACCTTTGAGTCTCCCTCGTCAGGCCGCGTCTCGGGCCCTTCCGCGCTCCAGAGACGCTCAAACACGCGGAAGTACGTTCGGAGGTGCACCATGTCCCAGAAGCTCTACGTCGGCGGCATCGCATTCAGCACGACCAGTGAGGGTCTGCGCCAGCATTTCGCCCAGTCCGGCACCGTCGTCTCGGCCAGCATCGTGACCGACCAGTTCTCCGGCCAGTCGCGGGGCTTCGGCTTCGTGGAGATGTCGACGTCCGAGGAGGCCCAGCAGGCGGTCTCCCAGCTCAACGAGCGGCCCCTCGACGGCCGCCCGTTGAAGGTGGAGGTCGCCAAGCCCAAGGGCGACAAGCCCCGGGGCGGTGGCGGCGGCTTCGGCGGCGGCCGCAGCAGCGGCGGTGGCGGCTGGCGCTAACCGCTCACATACCCGTCACCGCCTCGCGGTTGACCGCGCTGACCACCGCGCGGAGCGAGGCGGTGACGATGTTGCCGTGGATGCCCACCCCCCAGCGCGGGCGGCCGTCTCCCACCCGCACCTCGACGTAGGCCACCGCGGAGGCGTCGGCGCCCCCGCCGATCGCGTGCTCGTGGTAGTCGAGCACCGCCACCGGGATACCCGCGTCCCGCCTCACCGCGTCCACGAAGGCCGCGATGGGGCCGTTGCCCACGCCCTTGGCAAGGCGCTCCGTCCCCGAGACCCGTAGCGGCGCCTCGATGGTGGTCTCGCCGGACTCTCCCGCCGTCGTCACGGTCGGGTGGTGAGCCAGGGCGAGCGGCTCCTCGCGGGTGAGGTAGGTCCGCTCGAACGCGGCCCAGATCTGATCCGCGGTGATCTCGGTGCCGCTCTCCTCGACCATCTTCTGGATCACCGAGGAGAACTCGATCTGCAGCCGCCGGGGCAGGTCGAGCCCGTGCTCGAACTTCATGATGTAGGCGACCCCGCCCTTGCCGGACTGACTGTTGACCCGGATCACCGCCTCGTAGCTGCGGCCCACGTGGTGGGGGTCGATCGGAAGGTAGGGCACCTCCCAGATGTCGTAGTTCTTGCCGAGGGCCTCGAAGCCCTTCTTGATCGCGTCCTGGTGCGAGCCGGAGAACGCGGTGTAGACCAGGTCGCCCACGTAGGGATGGCGCGGGTGGACGGGCAGGCGGTTGCAGTGCTCGGTGATGCGCCGGGCCGCGTCGATGTCGGAGAAATCGAGCATCGGATCCACCCCCTGGCTGAACAGGTTCAGCGCGAGGGTGACCACGTCCACGTTGCCGGTGCGCTCGCCGTTGCCGAAGAGCGTGCCCTCCACCCGGTCGGCGCCGGCCTGGACCGCCAGCTCGGTGGCGGCCACCGCGGTACCCCGGTCGTTGTGCGGGTGGAGCGACAGCACGAGTGAGTCCCGCCGGCTCACGTGACGGAGGAACCACTCGATCTGGTCCGCGTAGACGTTGGGGGTGGCCATCTCCACGGTGGCGGGCAGGTTCAGGATCACCTTCCGGGCCGGGGTCGGCTCCCACACGTCCATCACCCGCTCGCAGATCTCGACCGCGAAGTCGAGCTCGGTGCCGGTGAAGCTCTCGGGGGAGTACTGATAGTGGACGTCACACTCCGGGATGGTGCCGGTCAGCTCACGGCAGAGCCGCGCCGCCCGCACCGCGATGTCCACGATGCCGGCCCGGTCGAGGCCGAAGACCACGCGACGCTGCAGGGTGGAGGTCGAGTTGTAGAGGTGCACGAGCGCGCGGGGCGCGCCGCGCAGCGACTCGTAGGTGCGCTCGATCTGCTCGGGCCGCGCCTGGGTGAGGACCTGGATCATCACGTCGTCCGGGATGAGGTCCTCCTCGACGAGCTGGCGCACGAAGTCGAAGTCGGGCTGGGAGGCGGCCGGGAAGCCCACCTCGATCTCCTTGAAGCCGCAGCGCACCAGCAGGTCGAACATGTGGCGCTTGCGCGCGGGATCCATGGGATCGATCAGGGCCTGGTTGCCGTCCCGCAGGTCCACGCTGCACCAGCGGGGCGCGCGGGTGATCACCTTCGACGGCCACGTGCGATCCGGGAGCGGGATCGGCGTGAACGGGCGATAGTGCTGGAACGGCATCGGGGCCGGTGGGCCTGCCTTGCGAGCCATGGAACGCCTCCTGTGAGTGGAAATAAAAAAGCCTCTCCGAGACAGCGAAGAGGCTTTGGGCGCGCGCCTCGCGGCGCGCGCCTATGTCAGTAGCAGGTTCTCGTTCGCGAGATCGACCGCCTTCATGTGGGCGGTATTGTGCCCACCAAAGCCTCACTTGTCAAGCTTTCGCGCGGAGGCGGGTAGAATGCGGGGGTGATCGCCCTCGGCGAGGTCACCAAGCGCTTCGGGGCCACCGTGGCGCTGGATTCGGTCTCCCTCGACGTCCCGCCGGGCGCCACCCACGTGCTCCTGGGCTCGAGCGGCTCCGGCAAGTCCACCGTGCTCCGCCTGATCCTGGGTTTGGCCGCCCCCGACGCGGGCACGGTGGCGGTCGACGGGGTGGTGGTCGACGCGCACAGCCGCGATCGGCTGGTCGCGCGCATGGGCTACGTGGTGCAGGACGGCGGGCTCTATCCTCATCTCACCGCGGTCGACAACGTGACCCTCGCCGCCGACGCGCAGGGCTGGGGCCGCGAGCGCATCGAGACGCGGGTGGCCGAGCTGGCCGGCATGGCCGGGCTCGACGCGGCCACCCTCGGCCGCTATCCCCGCGAGTTGAGCGGAGGCCAGCGTCAGCGGGTCGGCCTGATGCGCGCGCTGATGCTCGACCCGCCGGTGCTCCTGCTCGACGAGCCGCTCGGCGCGCTGGATCCGATCGTGCGCGCCGAGCTGCAGGACCAGCTCGGCCAGCTCTTCGCCGCGCTCGCCAAGACGGTGGTGCTGGTCACCCACGACATCCGCGAGGCGGCGCGCCTCGGCCACACCATCACGCTCATGACCGCGGGCCGCGTCGTGCAGCAGGGGACCTTCGCGGACCTGGTCGATCGCCCGGCCGATCCGTTCGTGCGCCAGTTCCTCACCGCCCAGACGCTCGCCGCGCCCGCGGCGGCGCCGGCCCGCTGAGCGATGCGGGCGCGCGGCGTCTCGGCCCTGGCCCTGCTCGCCGCGCTCTGGGCCGCGCCCGCCGCGGCCGCGCCGGACCCCGTCATCCGGGTGGGCTCGAAGTCGTTCACCGAGAGCTACGTCCTCGCGGAGGCGATCGCCCAGGTGATCGAGCAGGTGGGCGAGGCGCGCGCGGAGCGGCGGGTGGGGCTGGGCGGCACCGGGCTCACCCAGCGGGCGCTCGAGTCGGGGGCCATCGACATCTATCCCGAGTACACCGGCACCCTCGCGCGCGTGATCCTGAAGGACCCGGCGCTCGACACCGTCGAGAAGCTACGGGCCCGCCTCGAGCCGGCGGGGCTCGCGATCAGCGGCTCGCTCGGGTTCGCCAACACCTACGCGCTCGCGGTCCGGAGCGAGCAGGCCGAGCGGCTCGGACTCCGCGCCATCGGCGACCTCGCGCGGCACCCGGAGCTGCGGGCCGCGTTCAGCTCCGGCTTCCTCGAGCGCGACGACGGCTGGCCCGGCCTGCGCGTGCGTTACGGGCTCGGGCTGAACCGGGTGGAGGTGATGGAGC
Source organism: Candidatus Methylomirabilota bacterium (assembly GCA_035948165.1). Taxonomy (GTDB): domain Bacteria; phylum Methylomirabilota; class Methylomirabilia; order Rokubacteriales; family CSP1-6; genus CAMLFJ01. The sequence goes on along the minus strand of DASZJM010000120.1, from coordinate 5,072 downwards.
ACGCGGTCACCTATCGCGCGATCGCGAGCGGGCAGGTCGACGTGATGGACGTGTTCTCCACCGACGGCCAGCTCGAGCGGCTGCGTCTGCGCCTGCTCCACGACGACCGGCACTTCTTCCCCGACTACTCGGCGGTGCTCCTCGCCCGCCGCGACCTGATCGCGCGCTTTCCCCGCACCTGGAACCGCCTGCGCGAGGTCTTCGAGGGCCGTCTCGACGGGACCCGCATGGCGCGGCTCAACGCGATGGCCGACCTCGACGGGCGGCCGGTGCCCGAGGTGGCCGCCACCTTCCTGGGCGGCGGCGCGTCCACCGCGGGCGGCGGGCGCGGGCCCGCCCTGCTGCGCGAGCTGGCCGGGCTGACCGGGGATCATCTGCTCCTGGTGCTGATCTCGGTGGGGACGGCGGTGCTCCTGGGCGTGCCGATGGGCGTGGCCGCCGCGCGCTACCGCCGCGCGGGCCAGGTGGAGCTGTCGGTGATCGCGATGCTCCAGACCGTCCCCGCGCTGGCGCTGCTGATGTTCATGATCCCGCTCTTCGGCATCGGCAAGGGGCCCGCCCTCATCGCGCTCTCGCTCTACGCGCTTCTGCCGATCGCGCGCAACACCTACGCGGGGATGATGGCCATCGAGCCCACCCTGCTCGAGATCGCCTGGGTGCTGCGCCTGGGCCGGCTGCGCCGGCTGCTGCGCGTCGAGCTGCCGCTCTCCGCGATCGCGATCATGGCCGGGATCAAGACCGCGGTGGTCACCACGGTGGGCACCGCCACCCTGGCCGCGTTCATCGGCGGGGGCGGCTACGGCACGCTGATCGTGCGGGGCCTGGCCCTCGACGACACCGTCACCATCCTGGCCGGCGCCGCGCCCGCCGCGCTCATGGCGCTCGCCTTCCACGCGCTGTTCGAGCTGCTGGATCGCGCGGTGATCCCGCGCGGGCTGCGCGCCTGAGGGCGGGCGCGGGCTCGAGCAGGGCGTTCAGGCGCCGGCAGAGGGCGAGGATCTCGGGGTGGCGGGTGGGAAACCACGCGCGGAGCCACGCCGGACGGTCGAAGAAAGCGAGGGGAGGCCGGCCGGGCCGGCGGATGGCCACGCGCCTAACGAGGCCGCTCGCGTTGATGAAGCTCACCTCTTCGAGCAGCCGGCCGGGCGCCGCGACCCCCACCGTGACCGGACAGCGCGCGGCGACCTTCTCGACGGAGGCGGCGACCCCGCGCAGGCAGAAGACGCGAGTGCGGGCGCGCGTGGCGGGATCGAGCGCGTCGAGCAGGCCGGTCATGCTGAGGCCGGAGAAGACGGTGTCGTCCACCACCGCGAGGGTGGGGCAGCCGCGCGTGCCCTCGAGCTGGGCCGCGAGGCTCGCGCCCTCGGTGCTGACCAGTCGGTAGCCGCCCGCGCCGTCCTCCTCGCGGGTGAGACCGACGCGCCGGACGCGCGGGAACCAGCCGGTGCGCGCGTGCAGCGCGTGCGCCACGCGCTCCCCGGCGCGCCCGATCCCGAGGGCCTGCGCGAATGGCGCGTGAGGGCCCTGGGCCGCGACGCGCTCCACCTGCTCGGTCAGGGTGAGCACCCGCACCCGCTCGCGGTCGGCGGCCAGGAGGGCGAGCAGCTCCCGCGCGAGGCCGACCGCCGCGGAGGTGGCGCCCACCTCCGCCGCGACCTCGTCGCTCAGGTCGTCGTGGACGTACAGATGGCGCGGGGTCGGCTGCGCGTACGCGCCACCGCCCCGCGCCATCAGGCGGGCTGGATCAGGGCGAGCGCGAAGTAGTTGGCCGGGTCCACGTGCCAGCGGGCGAGGCGGAGGCCCGCGTCGCCCAGCATCGACTCGACGCCGGGGCGGCTGAACTTGTACGAGCTCTCGGTCCAGATCCCCTCGCCGGGCCCGAAGCGCACGGTGAGGCCGAGGCGCTTGAGGCGCACCGTCTGGGCCGCGTCGGCCACGAGGTGCATCTCGATGCGCGAGGCCCGCTCGTTGTAGAAGGCCCGGTGCCGGAACGCGTCGGGATCGAAGTCGCCGTCGACGCTCCGGTTGATCACGCGCAGGATGTTGCGGTTGAACTCGCGGGTCACCCCCGCCGAGTCGTCGTAGGCCGCCTCCAGGATCTTGACGTCCTTCACGAGGTCGACGCCCAAGAGGAGGCGATCGCCCGCATCGGGCAGGAGCCCGCGGAGATCCGCGAGCAGCCGCCGCTGCGCCGGCTCATCGAGATTGCCCATGGTGCTGCCGAGGAACATCGCGAGACGCCGCCCGGTCGGCGCCGGCACCAGGGCGAGATCGCGCTCGAAGTCGCCCACCACCGCGTGGACCGTGAGGCTCGGGTACTCACGCAGGAGCCGCTCCGCGCTCGCCTCGAGCGTGAGGCGGTCCACGTCGAGCGGCACGTAGCGCACCGGGCGGCCCGTCGCGGTCACCGCGTCGAGCACCCGGCGCGTCTTCTCGGACGACCCCGCGCCGATCTCCACGATGTCGTCGGGAAGAAACTCCCCGGTCAGGCCGGGCAGAATTTCCTCGAGCAGGGCCGACTCGGTGCGGGTTGGATAATACTCGGGCAGCTCGGTGATCCGCTCGAACAGGAGCGAGCCCGCTCGGTCGTAAAAGTACTTCGGGGGCAGGGACTTCGGGCGACCGGTGAGCCCCCGGCGGACGTCCTCCTCGAGGTGCCGCTGGCGGTCCCGCTCATCCGTGTGCACGTCGACGAGATAGCGCATGGCAAGCTCCCTGCTGCAAGCTAGACGCCACTCAGGCACTATGCAAGCGGTAATGAAATCCGGCGGTCGTGCAATCCAGGAAGGAGGGAGCCAATGGTCGAGACCTTGACGGACCGGCTGACCGAGGCGTGGGCCCGCACGGATCGGATATTCGAGATCCTCGCGCCCGGCTCGTGGCTGGCACAGCCGATCGCGCTCCGCCACCCGTTCATCTTCTATCTCGGCCACTTGCCCGCCTTCGCCTGGAATCACGTGGGCGGTGAGCTGCTCGGCCGGGCCGCGTTCAACCCCGGCTTCGACGAGCTGTTCTCGCGGGGGATCGATCCCGACGTGGACGACCCGACCCACTGCCACGACCATCCCGAGGTGCCCGCCACCTGGCCGGCGGTCTCCGAGGTGCTGGCCTATCGCGACCACGTCCGCGCCGCGCTCCTCGACGCGGGCGCGGCGGTGGCCGATCGCGCGACGACCCACCTCATGGCGCGCGAGGGGCGCGTCTTCGCGATGGTCGCGGAGCACGAGCAGATGCACCAGGAGACGCTCCTCTACATGATGCAGCGGCTGCCGCAGTCGCAGAAGGTGCGGCCGAGCTGGGCGTCGCCGCTCGTGCTCGCTCCCGGCCGTCCCCTCGAGAAGATCGCGATCCCGGCCGGGTCCACCACCCTGGGTGCCCACTTCGACGAGCTGCCGTTCGGCTGGGACAACGAGTTCGGCGCGCTCGAGGTTCCGGTTCCCGCGTTCCGCATCGACGGGACGCCGACCACCAACGGCCAGTTCCTCGCATTCGTGGAGGACGGCGGCTACCAGCGCCCCGAGCTGTGGGGCGACGAAGACCAGGTGTGGCGCGGGCACGCCGCGGTCGAGCATCCCGCGGTGTGGGAGTTGGTCGACGGCCGCTGGACGTATCTCACCCTGTTCGAGCGCGTGCCGCTCGAGGCGGTGGCGGACTGGCCGGTCTACGTGAGCCTCGCGGAGGCGCGCGCGTTCGCGCGGTGGCGCGGCGAGCGACTGCCGACCGAGGCCGAGTTCCAGCGCGCCGCCTTCGGCGCGCCGGGGGACGAGCCGCGCCGCTGGCCGTGGGGCGACACGCCGCCGACCGAGCGGCACGGGAACTTCGGATTTCGCCATTGGGCGCCCACCCCGGTGGGCACGCACCCGGACGGCGCGAGCGCGTGGGGCGTACAGGATCTGATCGGCGACGGCTGGGAGTGGACCAACACCGTGTTCGGCGGGTTGCCCGGCTTCACCACCTACATCCCGGGCTACGAGGGGTACTCGGCCGACTTCTTCGATGGCAAGCACTACGTGCTGAAGGGCGGCTCCTGGGCGACCGCCGACGACCTCGTGCGCCCGAGCTTCCGCAACTGGTTCCAGGCCCACTATCCCTACGTGTTCTCCACGTTCCGCTGCGTGGTCGACGGGTGAGGGCATCGCGAGGCATTCGAGAGAGGAGAATCACCGTGAAACGCTTCCTGCTTTCCGTGGCGCTGCTCGCCGCGTCCACCGCCGGGCTCGTCCCGGCCGCGTCCGCCGGAGACATGTCGTATCTCGGCCACTCGGAGTACGGCTACGCGGGCTACAGCCCGGGCGGCTCGCTCTACATCAACGCGCTGCCGTCGAACGCGGAGGTGCGCCTCGACGGGGTGCTGGTCGGCGTCGCCAACGACCTGCAGGCCACGCCGGTCGAGGCCCGTCCGGGGGTCCACCGGCTCACCTTCCAGGCTCCGGGCTACGAGCCCACCTCGGTGCTGGTGCAGGTGGTGCGGGACTGGACGACGCGGGTGCGACTGACCTTGATCCCCGCGCGCTAGCACTTGCTTCGTTGGCGCCGTCGGCGCCGCCTCGCATCTGGGCCTTTTTGAGCAGCCTGCTGGTGGGGAGGCTGCGGCTAGGAGGCGGGCTCGATCTCCACGAAGCAGGAGTTGAACGGCGTCGCGCCGGCGGGCGAGGAACGGTCCGGGGTGAGCAGGTTGGAGCAGCCGCGCGTGTCCTGCCCGGACGCGTCGAGGGCGAACCACGCGCCCTCCTTGATCGACACCACGCCGGGGGCCACTCGGTCGGTGACCCGCGCCGGGATCAGAGTGCGCCCGCGGTCGTTGAACACCGCCACCCGCTGCCCGTCCGCGATGCCGCGGGCCGCCGCGTCGGTCGGGTGCAGCCACACGTCGTCGCGGTCCGCGCGCGCGAGCACCGCCTGGTTGTCGTGGATCGAGTGGGTGCGCGCGCGCGACTTGGGCGTGACGAGCCGCAGTGGGTGCCGCGCGTCGACCGGCTCCGGGATCCAGGTGGGGATCGCGGGGATGACGCCGAGGCCGTAGGGGTCGGGGTTGGCCGCGATGGCCATCGAGTAGATCTCGATCTTCCCGG
>DASZJM010000119.1:0-6928 GCA_035948165.1 Candidatus Methylomirabilota bacterium | reverse complement strand
CGAGATCGCGGGCCTGCGCAAGAGCTTCGGCGGGGTGGCCGCGGCGGACGACATCACCCTCACCGTGCACGCGGGCGAGCTGGTCAGCGTGATCGGCCCGAACGGCTCGGGCAAGACCACGCTCTTCAACCTCGTCACCGGCCTCATCCGGCCGGACGCGGGGAGCATCCGGCTCGAGGGGCGCGAGATCGGCGGGCGGGCGCCGCACGAGATCGTGACCGCGGGGGTGGCGCGCACCTTCCAGAACATCCGGCTCTTCAACAACCTGAGCGTGATGGAGAACCTGCTGGTCGGCGAGCACGCGCGCCTCGACGCGGGGGTGCTCGGGGCGATCTTCCGGCCGCCGCGGGTGCGGCGCGAGGAGCAGCGGGCGGTGGAGCGCGCGCTGGAGGGCGTGGCGATCTTCGGCAACCGCCTGCTGCCGCGCCTCGACCACCCGGTCTACGGCCTCTCCTACGCCAACCGCCGGCGCACCGAGATCGCCCGCGCGATCATGACCCGGCCCAAGGTGCTGTTGCTGGACGAGCCCGCCGCCGGCATGAACCCGGCCGAGACCCTCGAGCTGATGGACCTGATCCGCGCCTTCCGCGGCCTCGGCATCACGATCATCCTGATCGAGCACAAGCTCGACGTGGTGATGGACGTGTCGGACCGGGTGGTGGTGCTCGACCACGGGGTGAAGATCGCGGAGGGGGCCCCCGCCCAGGTGCGCAGCGACGAGCGGGTGATCGAGGCCTACCTGGGCCGCCGGCGGCGCGCGGCATGAGGACCCCGGGCGGCGTCCTCCTCGACTTCCGCGACGTGCACACCCACTACGGCGCGCTCCACGTGCTCAAGGGGGTGAGCTACGAGATCCGCGAGGGCGAGATCGTCTCGCTGCTGGGCGGCAACGCCTCCGGCAAGTCCACCACCATGAAGACGGTGCTGGGGCTGGTGCGGCCGAGCGAAGGGACGATCAGCTTCCGCGGCCAGCCGATCCACGCGCTGCGCACGAGCGAGATCGTCAAGCGCGGGATCGCCCCGGTGCCGGAGGGACGGCGGGTCTTCCCGCGCATGAGCATCCTCGAGAACCTCGAGATGGGCCGCTACACCCGCCGGTCCGAGCCGGGCTGGGACGAGGATCTCGAGCGGGTGTTCGGGCTCTTCCCGGTGCTGCGGGACCGGCGCCATCAGCTCGCGGGCACGATGTCGGGCGGCGAGCAGCAGATGCTCGCGATCGGCCGCGCCCTCATGACGCGCCCCGCGCTCCTCTGCATGGACGAGCCCTCGATGGGCCTGGCCCCGCGCCTGGTGGAGGAGGTCTTCGACATCATCCGCGAGATCAACGCGCAGGGGACCACCATCTTCGTGATCGAGCAGAACGTGAACATGGCGCTCTCGATCGCCCATCGCGGCTACGTGCTGCAGATGGGCGAGGTGGTGCTCACCGGCTCCGCCGCCGAGCTGCTGGAGAGCCCGCTGATCCAGAAGGCCTACCTGGGCAGCGGCGCCTGACGGGCTTACGGAATAGTCGGCGCCGCGCAGAGCGCGGCCAGCTCCGGCGCGGTCACCTCCACCTCGAACCCCGCCTCCTGACGGTCCCGGTCCGGCCCGAGCTCGGTAAAGCACGCCTCGTCCGCGTAGCGGTGCGGGCCGAGCCGCTGGTAGAGCAGCGCGGTGCGGAACGCGGAGCCGGCGGCGCGGGCGGAGACGCGCAGGTAGCGCACGGCCGGAAGCGCCTCCGCGCCCTGGGCGAGCGCCTCGTGGATCACGCGGCCGCTCAGCGGGCCCTTGGCCTGTAGCTCGATGCCGAGCACGTGGGCCAGCGTGAGCGCGATGTCCGCGTTGCCGACCGGGGCGGTGTCCACGAAGCCCGGCTTGAAGTCGGGCCCGGCCGCGGCCATGAAGTTGTAGGTGTCGGCGCGGCTGAAGCTGCCGTGCATGCCCTGGCCGTGCTGGAGGTTGTTGTCCGTGATCTCCACCGCGGTCATGTGGCGGTTGCCCGGGTCGGTGGCGAAGCTGCGGAAGTTCAGCACCACCGCCGGCGTCGGCAGCGTGGGTGAGCCCTTGAGGCCGATGGCGCTCAGCGGGAGCGTCCCCGGCACCTCCCCGTAGGCGTCGTCCACGAAGAGGCCGCCGGTGTAGTCCTGGCGGGCCAGGATCGCCACGATCTGCCGCACGAGGGCCGGGTCGCGGTCGGGCACGTAGATGAGGTCGGAGCCGCCGTTGGCCGCCACCACGACTTTTGCATCAGTGGGGGCGTCGGTGGCCGGATCGGTGGGGCCGCCGACGCGGCCGGTGCCGCCCAGCAGGCCGTGCCCGGTGGCGGGCCGCGGCCGGGTCGTCGCGGTCGGCTGCTCGATGGTCGGGTCCACCGCCTGGTAGACCCGCCGGCCGTCGACCGTGATCTGGCTGTCGGGGTCGAAGAGCGGCAGCGAGAGCCCGTGGGCCAGATCGATGGCCACGAACCCCGGCGGCAGCGAGCCGGCGGTGACCTCCTGGCGGCCGGAGGCGTCGCGATAGGTCCGGCTCGCCGCGTAGCTCCGCGTGAAGCGCCGGCCGGAGCCGTCCAGGTCGCGCTTGCTGATCGTGGAGAAGCCGTGGTCCGCGGTGACGAAGACGTCGGTGCTGGCGGCCAGGTCCGGGTCGCTCTGGACGTAGTCGAGGATCTGCCGGAGGTTGTCATCCGCGTTGCGGATGGCCGCCCGGGACGTCGGGCCGTTGATGCCGGGTACGAGCGAGCCGAGGCTATCTCCCTGGTTGTGCTGGCTTCCGTCCGGATCACGCGACCAGTAGACGAGGATGAAGCCGGGGCCGTTGGGGGAGGCCGCCCGCGGCTGCCTGAACGCGGGCAGGATCGCGCGGGTGATGGCGTCGGTGAAGTAGCGCTGCTGGGCGACGTTGGCCTCCCGCGTGCCCGGGGTCACGTTGTTCCCCGCCGGCTGCGTCCGGGGAGGAGTCACCAGCGGCAGGCCCGCCGCCTGCAGCGCCGCCTGGATCGCCGGCGCGAGCGGCAGGCCGGCGGGTGAGCCGGTGCGGTCGTCGATCACCACGGTGTCGGGCATCGCGAAGGCCCCGTTGACCGGGTTGCCCTGGGTGACGTCCTGGATGAGGGTCGGGCCGAGCTTGCCCACCGCGGCGGTCCGGAAGCCCTGCCGGCGTCCGGCGGCCAGCAGCGCCTCCTCGCCGAGGAAGTTGCCGTTCGGGACGTGGGCGTCGAGGTCGCCCAGCACCTGGTTCTCCTCGATGAAGGGGGTGAGCGTGCCGGGGCTCTTGCCGGTGAAGCTCGCGGGCCGGCCGTCGAAGATCGGGAAGCCCGGGAACAGGAAGTTGCTGAAGTCGGCGGTATCCCCCGGATAGTGCCCGGTGGCGATGGCCGCCGCGTTCGGGGTGGTGAAGGTCGGGAACAGCGCGTGGCTGTTCGCGAAGTGGACCCCGCGGGTGCGGAGCGCGGTCATGGTCGGCGCGTCGGTCGGGTTCACCGCCTCCGCGCGGAGGCCGTCCATCACCACCACGATGACGTTGCGACGCGGTCGGCTCTCGCGGCTCTGCGCGGAGGATTCATCGGTGGAGAGGACGCCGGCGCCGCAGATGATGACCGCGCCGAGCAGGAGCGGGAAGAACCGTCGACCTCGCATGGGTGTACCTCCGCGCGGCATCGTAGCGAAGCGGGATGACGCCACGATGACCGGCTCGCTACGGTTGGATCACGCCGGGGCCGGCGTGATGCAGAAGAGGATGTCGCCGCCGGCCTCGCGCGCGGCGTCGAGCCGGAGGCTCCGGTCGTGCGCCGCGAGGGCGCCCCGCCACAGCTCGCCCCACGCCTCGAAGGCCGCCGGGTCGAGGGGCTCGAGGCCGCGAACCAGCCGCCAGCCCCGCAGCCGCACCGAGGCGCTACCGCGACCGGCCGTGACCTCGACCGCCTCGCCCTGCGCCTCCGCGAGCGCGGCCAGGTAGCGCGCGAACGGCTCGGGTCCGCGGCCGTCGATCTCGAGGAGCCGCGCCGTCTCGTCGTGATACTGCATGCCGATGAGCCGGGCCGCGTGGCCGAGGAGCGCGCGGGTGTCGTCGGGCCCGAGCAGCGCGAGGGCGACCGGCAGGGTGGTCCGCACGTACTCCATCGCGTACCGGGCGACCACGGTGTCGAGGCGCTCGGGAGGCCACGCCACCGGGTCGAGCCGGGGCGCGGTGGCGGGGTCGAAGGCGGGCATGCGCTCACCGCGCGCGAAGCGCACGCGCTCGTCGGGGGCGAGGTCGTGGTCGTGCTCCAGGTAGTAGCCCTCGAGCCCGGGGTCGCCGTCCACCGTCTGGCCGGTGCAGACGAAGCCCAGGCGCGGGTTGCCGAGGGTGACCCCGTTGTGGCCGTGCCAGCCGTGGAGCATGGCCGCGTTCACCCGGCTTGGGATCCCGCAGATCGACGCGCCATACCAGATCCAGCGAGGCGGCGGGTAGCGCACCCAGGCCTTGCGATCGGACTCGTGCGCGTACTCGGTCTTCACCCCGCCGACCTGGTTGGAGAGGTAGTGGTACTGCGCGCAGGCGACCGCGTGAGGCAGGCGGTCGAGGCCGAGCTTGCCGAGCCCGGGGAGGAACTTCTCGAGGTGCTGGCGCCGGAAGAGCCGGAACACGAGCTCCGCGGCCTGATCCTCGCCCCGTCGCGTGACCAGGGTGAGGACCAGGCCGGTCAGAAGCGCCTGGTAGAGGACCGAGACGGCCCGGTGGCCGGTGGGCAACGGTCAGTCGACGAGCGCCGCCTGCACGAGCTGGCGGAAGAGATCGCGGTCCTCGCCGCGCCGCGGCCCGGGCTGCGCCTGGGTCATCCACACCACGATCATCTGCTCCTTCGGGTCGACCCAGAAGGCGGTGCCGGCCGCGCCGCCCCAGCGGTACTCGCCCGCCGAGCCGGTGACCCAGTTGAGGCCCGTCTCCTTGCGCACCGCGAAGCCGAGCCCGAAGCCGTAGCCGCGCGCGAGGATCGGGGAGGCGACCCGGATGTCGCCCAGGTGGGCGCCCAGATGATCGGAAGTCATTTGGGCCACGGTGGCGCGCCCGAGGATCCGGACGCGGTCGAGCTGGCCGCCGTTCAGCAGCATCTGCGAGAATCGCGCGTAGTCGGCGACCGTCCCCGCGCTTCCCGCGCCGCCCGCGTCGTTCTTCTGCGCCACCGTGACGTCGAGCAGCTTCACCGCGTCGCCGCTCACCGGATCCTTCGCGAAGGGCTGGGCGAGGCGCGCCGCCTTGCCGTTCGGCACCAGGAACGCGGTGTCGGTCATCCTGAGCGGGGCGAAGAGGCGCTCCTGGAGGAACTGGCCGAGCGTCGCGCCGCTCACCGTCTCGACCACCCGACCCAGGACGTCGGTCGAGAGGCCGTACTCCCACGCCGATCCCGGCTGGTGCGCGAGCGGCACCCGCGCGAGCCGCTCGACCTGCTCGGCCGGCGTGACGTTCTCCCAGTCGACGCCTTCCTTCGCGTACGCCTCCTTCACCCCGGCGTGGCTCGTGAAGACGCCGTAGACGAGACCGGAGGTGTGGCGCAGGAGGTCCTGGATGGTGATCTCCCGCTCGGCCGGCACCAGCGCGTAGGAGACCCGCCCGGTCTGGGGATCCACGCGCGGCACGCTCACCTGGAGGCCCTTGAGCTTCGGGAGGTACTTGGAGACCGGGTCGTTTAACAAGATTTTGCCGTCCTCGACCAGGGTCATCACCGCGACCGACGCGAAGGGCTTCGTCATCGAGTAGAGGCGGAAGATGGCGTCCTTGGTCATCGGCGCGCCGGACTGCGGGTCGCGCTGGCCGAGTGCCTCGAAGTAGGCGACCTTCCCGTGGCGGGCCACCAGGGCCACCGCGCCGGGGTACCGGCCCTTGGCGATCTCGCCCTTCACCAGTTCGGTCACGCGCGCGAGGCGCGCGGAGGAGAGGCCGACCGCCTCGGGGCTGGCGGTGGGCAAGCCCTGGGCGAAGGCGAGGGAAGCGGCGAGGATGAAGCCAAGCAGCGTGGCGCACGTCAGCGAGCGCTTCATGGACGTTCTCCTGGGCACGTGAGGGGTCACTGCGCCTTGAGCCTTATGTCCTCGTAGGCCGGGAAGGCGAAGACGGGGATCGCGTTGATGGTGTGCTCGGCCACGCGTGGCCCGACGCCGATGAGACCGCGCAGGTCCATGATCGGGGCGAACATCACCCGATCCACCGTGGCCTGCTGGATCCGGTGGAGCAGCACCTCGCGGCGGGCGGGGTCCCGCTCGCGGGCCTGCTGCAGGAAGAGCTCGTCGAGATCCGGGTAGCCGCCGTACGCGGCTGCGCCCTTCGAGTAGACGAACGACTCGATGCGGCTGGCCGCGTTGCCGGAGTTGCCGACCGCGACCATGAAGAGCCCGCGGAGCTTCTTCTCCTGCCAGTCCGCGTAGAACGCGGCGCGCTCGGTCGGGCGCATGCGCACCCGGATGCCGACCGCGTTGAGGTTGTTGAGCGCGGCGTCGCCCACCGTGGCGAAGCCGGGGATCGCGGTGAAGGTGCCCGCGTCGATGCCGCGCGGGTAGCCGGCCTCCGCGAGGAGCTGCTTGGCCTTCGCGGGGTCGTAGGCGGGCGGCGGGACCTGCAGCGCGAAGTCCATCACCCGTGGGACGAAGACCCCGGTGGGTGGGCAATGGCCGAGGCAGGCCGCCTCGTTGGTCCCCTTGCGGTCGAGGGCATGGTTGACGGCCAGCCGCATCCGGCGATCGGCCCAGGGCGACTTGGGATCCCACTGGTCCGCGAACTCGATCCAGAAGATCGAGGAGTGGCGGGTGGCCACGAGCTGGTACCGCGGGTCGCGGGTCACCGCCTCCGCCTCGGGGCCGTCGAGGAACAGCGCGTAGTCGGTCTCGCCGCTCTTGAGCATGGTCAGGCGGCTGGTGCTGTCCGGCACGCTCTTCATGACGAGCCGCTTGACGTAGGGCGCGTGCCGCCAGTA
>DASZJM010000118.1:0-1846 GCA_035948165.1 Candidatus Methylomirabilota bacterium | reverse complement strand
CCGCCCGGCAGCCCCGGCCACCTGCTCGGCACCGACGAGTTCGGGCGCGACATGCTGGCCCGGCTGGTGTGGGGCGCGCGCGTCTCGCTGCTGGCCGGGCTCGCCACCGCGAGCGCCTCGATGTTTATCGGGGTGCTCCTCGGGCTGCACGCCGGCTACTGGGGCGGGCGGGTCGACACGGTGGTGATGCGCCTCACCGACATCATGATGGCGTTCCCCTACATCCTGCTCGCCATCGCCATCGTGGCCGGCCTCGGCCCCGGGCTCACCAACGCGATGGTGGCGATCGCGATCGTGGGCTTCCCGCTCTACGCGCGACTGGTGCGGGGGCTCGTGCTCTCGCTGCGGGAGCGCGAGTTCGTGGAGGCGGCGCGCGCCCTCGGCAGCAGCGACCGCATGATCCTCCGGCGCCACCTGCTGCCGCATCTGCTGGCCCCGGTGGTGGTGGCGTGGAGCCTCGACGTCGGAGCCAAGATCCTCGCCACCGCCGGGCTCAGCTTCCTCGGCCTGGGCACGCAGCCACCCACCGCGGATTGGGGGAGCATGCTCGCCACCGCGCGCACGTTCGTGATCCTGCGGCCGCACGTGGCGCTGCTGCCCGGGTTGGCGATCTTCCTGGTGGTGCTGTCGCTCAACATCTTGGGCGACGCGCTGCAGGACATGCTGGACCCGCGGCTGCGGCACGGCTGATACCGCCCGCGAGCGCGAGCGGCAGGGGCGCCTCCCGGGCGCGGCTAAGACGCGGCTAGAAGGACGCGACCTTGAAGAGGACGAGACCGAAGGCGCCGCGCGTCGAGCTGTCGGGGTAGATGCCGTCGACGTAGCGGTCGTACCCGGCCTGGACCGCGACGCTCGCGTGGCCGCCCAGGATCTGGCCGAGCCCGCACGCGAGCCCCCCGCTCACGCTCATGGTGCGCCCATCCACCGTGCGGTCGGTGCTCTGCGACGTGGTGTAGGCCCCGAGCGTCCACAGGCTGAAGCGGCTCACGGTCGGGGTGTAGGTGAGCAGGAGCGAGGCCGAGCCGGACTGGTAGCTCGTGGACGACCACTCGTAGCGGTCGACCCCGGTGCCGAGCGAGGGGGTGACCGCGATGACCTTCAGCGGGCGCAGGGTGAGGCTCAGGTCGTGGTAAAGCGACGTCATGTCGCGATCGGAGCGGCCGGGCTCGCGGCTGTAGCTGTAGGTCGAGGTCCCCGAGAGGTCCATCCAGGACGTGCCGTAGTACGCCGACCCCGCCACGCTGTCGAAGGTCTGGCGCTCGACCGACCGGGTGCGGCCCTCGCCGGTCAGCCAGGTGCGCTCGGAGTCGCCGGTGGCGTAGGTGAGCCCGAAGATCGGCCAGGCGCGCGGGGCGACCTGCGCGCTCACCGCGGTCTGGGTCTTCGTGGTCCGAGGCAGCGCGGGATCGCGGTCCACGTTGTCGGAGAGGTCGGACTGCGACAGGCTGAGCCGCAGCAGCCCCAGGCGCTGGGCGAGCCAGACCTCGGTGCCCTCCCGGTCCCTCTGGGACGCGGGGGCGGTCACTACGGGCTCGAGCCGCTTGCCGACCGAGCGGTACTCCGCGCCGCCCTCGAGCCCGAGGCCGACCAGCTGCCCCTTGAAGCCGAGCGAGACCGGCTCCTCCGGATCGTCCAGGCTCAGGCCGAAGGCGCCGGGGTTGTTGACCGGACCGAAGCCGAGGCCGCCGTCGAGCCGGGAGCTCGCGAGGCTCGGGAGGTACGCGACGGCGCCGTACGCGGTCACCTTCATGTCCTGGGGACGGGCGGCGGCGGCGCCGAAGCTCATCAGCTGCCAGCGATCGCCCCGCCCGAGCAGCGAGCGCAGGTCGGTGGCGTCCTCGCCGGA
>DASZJM010000117.1:0-10963 GCA_035948165.1 Candidatus Methylomirabilota bacterium | reverse complement strand
GGCCTAGCGGTCGGCGAGCCGGCGGGCCTGCGCGAAGACCGCGCGGAGCATGGGGCGGGTCAGCTTGCCCGTGAACGTGTTCTGCTGGCTCGGGTGAAAGCTGCCGAGCAGGGTGACGCCGTCTCCCGGCATGAGCGCGCGCGCGCCGTGCCCGAAGCGGGGCAGCGGGCGCGGCAGCCCGAGGCCCAGCTCGCGCCGGGTGCGCAGGTAGGCGTCCCAGCCGATCTTGCCGAGCGCGACCACCACCCGCACGTGGGAGAGCAGGGCGAGCTCCTCGAGGAGGAACGGGCGGCAGCGCGCGGTCTCGTCCGGCCGCGGCTTGTTGGCGGGCGGCGCGCAGCGGATCGTGGCGGTGATGTACGCGCCGCGGAGGCGGAGCCCGTCGCCGGCGTGGGTCGAGGTGGGCTGGTTGGCGAATCCCGCCTCGTGGAGCGCGCGGAAGAGCCAGTCCCCGCTCCGGTCCCCGGTGAACATGCGACCGGTCCGGTTGCCGCCGTGGGCCGCAGGAGCCAGACCCATCAGGAGCACCCGCGCGCGCGGATCGCCGAAGCCGGGCAGCGGGCGCGCCCAGTACGCCTCGCCCCGATGACGCCGCGGCGGCAGGGCCGCCACCGCCTCGCGATGGGCCACCAGACGCGGGCAGAGCCGGCAGGCGGCGATGCGCTCGGCGAGCGAGAGGAGACCCTGGCGTGACGGATCGGTGGTCATGGGCGCGCGGCTCGGACGAGACCGGATGGTAGCAACCCGCCGCGCGGCTCGCCAGGGCGCGCTCCGATCGATGCTAAGCTCTCCCTCATGACGAGCCGCGTTCCCGCCCTCATCGTGCACGGTGGAGCGGGCGCCGATCCGGGCGGCCGCGAGGAGCTGCGCGCGGGCATGCGCGAGGCGGTGCTGGCGGGCTGGCGCGCCCTCGCCGCGGGCGGCACCGCGCTCGACGCGGTCGAGGCGGCGGTGCGGAGCCTCGAGGACCACCCGCGCTTCAACGCGGGCCGCGGCTCGGTGCTCACCAGCGAGGGCACGGTGGAGACCGACGCCTCCATCATGGAGGGCGACCGGCTCCGCAACGGGGCGGTCGCCGCGGTCAGCGGGGTGCGCAACCCGATCACCCTCGCCCGCCGCATCCTCGAGGACGGCCACCACAGCCTCTTCGTGGGGCCGGGCGCGGCGGCCCGGGCGCGGGCGCTCGGCGTCGAGATGTGCGACCCGGCCGAGCTGATCACCGAGCACCAGCGGCGACGGCTCGCCCTGGTGCAGGCCGGTACCGTGGGTGCGGTGGCTCTCGATCGCGCCGGCACCATCGCGGCCGCCACCTCCACCGGCGGCACCGCGGGCAAGCTGCCGGGCCGGGTGGGCGACTCGGCCCTCATCGGCTGCGGCACCTACGCGGAGAGCACGCTCGGCGGCGTCTCGTGCACCGGCGACGGCGAGGCGATCATCCGGGTCGCCCTGGCGCGGCGCACCCTCGAGATCCTGAAATCGGTGGGCGACCCCGGCCACGCCGCCGAGGTGGCGGAGAGCGTGCTGGTCGAGGAAGGGCGCGGCCAGGGCGGGCTCATCGTGATGGACTGGCGCGGGCGGATGGGCTGGGCGCGCTCGACGGTGCTGATGCCGGTGGGTCTCATGTCCCCCGCCCGGCTCGAGCCCGAGCTGCCGTTCTGACCGCGGCTTGACCGCGGCGCCGCTCAGGCGCGTCGCTGCGAGAAGCGCGCGGTGACCTCCGCCCCCGGCCCCTCGAGCCACTCCTTCACGGTGCGATACCCGTAGCGCAGGGCGGCCCGGCTCGCCTCGAAGCCCATCGACGGCCCCACCAGCGGCGAGGGCTTGGGCTCGGGCTGGATCACCATGATCTGCACCTCGGGATGCCGCAGCTTGATCTCCCGGAGGCCCACGTTGAAGAGGTTGAGGCTCGCGATGTGGGTGGTCTGCTCCATGATCGCGTAGAGCCCGCCCTTGCGGATCTCGGGCGCGTCGTTCCCGTTCAGGCACTGGGGCACTGCCGGGTTCAGCGCGACGAGCACCGTCGCCCCCGCGTCCACCGCCAGATCGGCGTGGCCGGTGTAGCCGACGTCGCCGTCCACGTAGTCGCGCCCGCGGATGCGGTACGGCTCGAAGAAGCCGGGGATCGCGGAGGACGCCGCGATCGCCTCGGAGATCGGCACGTCCATCACGTCGCCGCTGCCGAAGACCACGCGCTCCGCCTGGTCGAGCGCGATCGCCGCGATCAGCAGCGGCCGTGGGGTACGCGTGAAGTCGTTGGAGAGGCCCTTGGCCTGGAACGCCTCGCGCACGTACGACTCGAGCGGGGCCAGCGAGAAGAACCCGGGGGGCATGTCGCCGCCGCTGCGGGCAAGCAGGTCGGGCCACTCCAGCCGGAAGTCGGTCACCGCGCGCTTGCCGATGGCCCACACGAACTGGGCGATGTTGCGGGCCGCGCCCGAGAACGAGCCCTTGTGGTAGACCGAGCCGCGCTGGAAGTTCAGCGGATCGTCGCGCTCCTCGTCGAGGATCGCGTAGAGCTCGCCCGGGCGCACCCCGTTGGCCATGAGCGCCCCGACCACCGAGCCCGCGCTCGAGCCCACGTAGAGGTCGAAGTCGTTGGCCCGGAAGCCGGGCAGCTCGTCGAGGGCCGCGAGCGCGCCGACCTCGTACATCCCGCCGATGACCCCGCCGCCGGCCAGGACCATCGCGCGGCGCTCGGGGGCGCGGCTCCAGCCGAGGCGCTCGAGCCAGCCGCGCAGTCCGCTCGGGGGCGTCACCGCGGCGCGGGCCGCGTCCTCGGCGGGCGCGACGAGCTCTCCATCATGCGCCGGTGAACTTCGGGGCCCGCTTCTCGAGGAAGGCGCGCACCCCTTCGGCGTGATCCTCGGTGGTGATGGTCTGGGCCTGTGCGTAGGCCTCGAAGCCAAGGGAGGTGGCGAGGTCCACGGTGGCCGAGCGGTTCAGGAGCGCCTTGGCGAGGACGAGGGCGTTGGGCGGGCCCGCCGCGATGCGCGCGGCGAGCGCGCGCGTGGTCCCCTCCAGATCGGCGGCGGGCACCACGCGGTTCACCAGCCCGATGCGGAGCGCCTCCGCCGCGTCGATGATGTCGGCGGAGAAGACCAGCTCCTTGGCCTTGGCCAGGCCCACCAGCCGCGGCAGCAGCCAGGTGCCGCCGCCGTCCGGCACCAGGCCGATCTTGGCGAACACCTCGCCGAAGCGGGCCCGGTCGGAGGCGATCACCATGTCGCAGCCGAGCGCGATGTTGCAGCCGGCGCCCACCGCGAAGCCGTCCACCATCGCGATGGTGGGCTTCGGGAACTCGAAGAGCCGGATGACGAAGCGGTTCAGCGACTCGACCCGCGCGCGGCCTTCGGCTGCGGTGTGCCGCTTGGCCGCCATGGTCTTGACGTCGCCGCCCGCCGAGAAGTGGCCGCCCGCCCCGGTCAGGATGATCACCCGGGTCGCCGCGTCGGTCTCGAGATCGTCGAGCGCGGTGAGCAGCTCGCGCCGCATCACGAGGTCGAGCGCGTTGCGTGCCTCGGGCCGGTTCAAGGTGATGCTGGCCACCCCGTCGGCGCGGTCCACCAGGATCGTGCTGTAGCCCATCAGCGTCCTCCGGCCGGCGGGAGCGGCGCTGGGCGCCCCCGCGGCGTGGTCACGCGGCACGCCGGACGCGCCGCCTCGTTGATCGTGATGCGCGAGAAGATGCGCGCGGGCGCGCCGGTGGCCGTCTTCACCATGGCGAAATGATATCATTCCGTGCGATGAGTCTCGCCGCGATCATCGGCCTCCCCGCTCACGTCACGCGCGCCGTCATCGGGATGGTGCACCTGCGCGCGCTGCCCGGCAGCCCGCGGTGGGACGGCGACATGGCGGCGGTGGTGCGGGCCGCCCTCGACGACGCGCGCGCCCTCGCCGAGGGCGGCGCGGACGCAATCGTGGTGGAGAACCACGGCGACGTCCCCTTCACCGCGGGGCGCGTGGACGCGGCCTCGGTGGCGGGCATGACGGTCGCGGTCACCGAGATCCGCCGGGAGGTGACGCTGCCGATCGGCATCAACGTGCTGAAGAACGACGTGCGCTCCGCCCTCGCGGTCGCCGCCGCCACCGGAGCGCGCTTCGTGCGCGTCAACGTCCACGTGGGCGCGGTCGCGGCGGACCAGGGCATCATCCAGTCCGAGGCGCACGACTCGCTGCGCTACCGCCGGCTCCTCGACGTGCCGGTCGCGATCTTCGCCGACGTGCAGGCCAAGCACGGCATGCCCCTGGCTCCGGTACCGATCGAGCACGAGGCGCGCGACTGCTACGCGCGCGGGCTGGCCGACGCCCTCGTGGTCTCCGGGGTGGCCACCGGGGAGCCGACGCCGATGAGCGACCTGAAGCGCGTGCGGGGAGCGGTGCCGGAAGCGCCGCTGCTGGTGGGCAGCGGGGCCTCGCCGGAGACGGTGGGCGAACTCCTGTCGGTGGCCGACGGGGTGATCGTCGGCACCTCGCTGAAGCGCGACGGCCGGCTCGCCAACCCGGTCGACGTCGAGCGCGTCCGCCGCCTCGTCGCGGCGGCTCGGGCCGCCCGCGGGTGACCCGCGCCCCGCTCGTCTCGGTCGCGCTCGCGGTGTGCCTGGCCGGTTGCGCCCTCCTCACTCCGCGCCCCGCTCCCGATCCGGCGCGGCTCCGCATCGGCGATCTTCTCCTGATCGGCTTCACCGGCACCCAGGTCGCGGGCAACGAGGAGGTGCGCCGCCTCGTCTGCGACGTGAAGGTGGGCGGCCTGCTGCTCTTCGAGCGCTACACCTCCGGGCAGCCGCGCAACATGGTGAGCCCGGAGCAGATCGCGACGCTGACGCGCGATCTCCAGGCCCTCGCCGCGCGGTGCGCCGGGCGGCCGCTCTTCATCGCGGTGGACGCCGAGGGCGGCCGCGTCATGCGCCTCTCCCCGCGCCTGGGCTACCCGCCCACGCGGCCCGCGCAGGAGCTGGGCGAGCGCGACGACCCCGCGTTCACGCGCGCGGAGGCGCGGCGCATGGGCCTGATGCTGCACGAGGCCGGCATCAACTGGAACCTCGCCCCGGTGGTCGACGTGGCGGTGAACCCGACCAACCCCGCGGTGGTCGCGCTGGGGCGGACCTACTCGGCCGACCCGGCGCGGGTGAGCGCGCACGCGGAGGCCTTCGTGGAGGGCATGCACGACGCGGGCGTGCTGACCGCGCTCAAGCACTTCCCCGGCCACGGCTCGAGCCGGAGCGACTCGCACGGGGGCTTCACCGACGTGACCGACACCGCGGAGCTGTCGGTCGAGCTCAAGCCGTACCGCGCGCTGATCGCCGACGGGATGGCCGACAGCGTGATGACCGCGCACGTGTTCAACCGCGGCCTCGATCCGTGGGACCCGGCCACGCTGTCGCGCTATACGGTGCGCCGGGTGCTCCGCGGGTGGCTCCACTACGACGGGGTCACGGTTTCCGACGACCTGCTGATGGGCGCCATCGCCCAGCACTACGGGCTCGAGGACGCGGCGGTGCAGGCCCTCGGCGCGGGCGTGGACGTGCTCCTGATCTCGCAGAACACCGGCCGCATCGACGATCGCGCGGCCGAGCGGGTGGTGGCGGCCATCACCCGCGCCATCGCCGAGGGGCGCCTGAGCGAGTCCGCGGTCACCGCCGCGGTCCGCCGCGTCGACGCCCTCCGCGCGCGCCTGCGTTAGGGGTCAGGTCTTGCATTGCAAGACCCGACCCCATCAGCGGAGGGATTGCAGGAAGCGCTCGACGGCGGCGCGGTCGGGCAGCGCGTCCTGGGCGCCCCGGCGCGTGCAGGTCAACGCGGCGGCCGCGCTGGCGAGCGGGATCACCTGCTCTAGGCTGCCGCCCGCGGAGAGGCCCACCGCGAGCGCGCCGTTGAAGGCGTCGCCCGCGCCGGTGGTGTCGATCACCTCGATCGGGAAGGCCTCGAAGTGGACCGCGGTCGCGCCGTCGTAGACGAGCGCGCCCTCCTCACCGAGCGTGATGATCACGGTGCCTACCCCGCGCTCGCAGAGCCGGGCGGCGGCCCGCCGGCCCGAGTCGAGATCGCTCACCTCGATCCCGGTGAGGGCGGCGACCTCGCCCGCGTTCGGGGTGAGGTAGGTCACCAGCCCCAGCAGCTCGTCGGAGAGTTCCTGGACCGGGGCGGGATTGAGCACCGTCGGCACCCCGTGCCGCCGCGCGGTCTCGAGCGCCCAGCGGACGACCGGTACCGGCACCTCGAGCTGGCTCACCAGCACCTGCGCCCACTCGATCGACGGCTCCCCCGCCCGCGCCATCTCCACGGTCAGCCGATGATTGGCCCCGGGCGCCACCCCGATCTGGTTGTGCCCCTCGCGGTCGACGAAGATGAGCGCGGTCCCGGTGGCCACCCCCGGCGCGGTCACCACGCCCTCGACGTCGATGCCCTGCTCGTCGAGGGCCCGCCGCATCGCGGCGCCCGCGTCGTCGTCGCCCACGCAGCCGATCAGCCGCACCTCGGCCCCGAGGCGCCGCGCGGCCACCGCCTGATTGGCCCCCTTGCCGCCGCGGTTGACCAGCAGGGTGCCCGACGAGACGGTCTCCCCGACGCGGGGCAGCCGGGGCAGCGCGACGGTGTAGTCGAGGTTGGCCGAGCCGACTACGCAGACGCGGGGCACAGACGCTCCAGGAAGAGTCGCAGCACCGCCTCCGAGTCCACGTTCATCGCCACGCGGCAGCCGGGCACCCGCTTGCGGTGGGCGGGCAGCGCGCGCCGGTCCGCGAGCGAGAGGCCGCGGGTGAGCTTGCCCTCGCACTCGACCTCGACGCTCATCGCCTCGAAGGTCACGAGCGCCGGGTCGAGGGCTACCGCCATCGCGAGCGGGTCGTGCAGCACGATCCCGCCGCCCTCCTGCCCGGCGCCGAAGGCAAAACCGTGCAGGGTGAAGTCGAGGATGAAGCGGGCGATGGGGTCGTCCGCGCAGCGGCGTAGCCGCTCGGTGAGCACCGACTGGGCGAGCACGACCTTCCGGGTCACGTCCAGCGGGATCAGCTCGACCGAGAGGCCGGCCTCGAGCACCTGCGCGGCCGCCTCCGGATCGACGAAGAAGTTGAACTCGGCGGCCGCGGTCACGTTGCCCGGCACCGTGATCGCGCCGCCCATCACCACGACGCGCCCGGCCCGCGCGAGCCGCCGCGCATCGAGCGCCGCCGCGGCGGCCAGATTGGTGAGCGGCCCCAGCGCGACCACCGTCAGCTCGGGGCCCCACCGATCCACCGTTTCCAGGATCGCCTCGGCGGCCGATCGCGTCTCGGGCGTGGGGGGCGGCTCGGGGTAGCGCAGCCGGCCGTCGGGCTCCACGAAGCGGTCGAGGTTGCCGAGCCCGTCCTGGCCGTGCACGTGGCCGGCGGTGACCAGGGCGCGCTTGAGCGGCGCCTCCGCCCCGCGGATCACGGGGGGCATCCGCGTCGGGCCCGCCACCGCGAGGATGCGCCGAGCGTTGGCGGCGGCGAGGTCGACCGCCACGTTGCCCGCGACCACCGTGACCGCCTCGATGTGCGCCTCGGGCGAGGCGAGGGCGAGGAGGATCGCGAGCGCGTCGTCGATGCCCGGATCGGTGTCGATCAGGAGGTGGCAGGTCATGTCGCCGGCTCTCCGAGGTTCCGTATCATACGCGAGCCCGCGACGCCAGGACCAGGTGGCGATGGAATCGTGCTATTCTCGTCGTGCCTTCCTTGGGCCTTTGAGGGTGGCGCGTCCGGCGCCGAGGCCCACCGGCATCTGGCTCGACCGACCTTCCGGCAGGACCATGCCCAAGGTTCCCGCGCACGATCACCTCCCGAAGGGAGCCGCATGAGGAAGCCGCCTGGTGTCTTTCGCCTCCTGGCCACCGCCTTCACCGGATTTGGCACGCACCTGCTGACCCTGTGCACCAGCGCGCGAGATCGCCTATTCGCCCGCGAGGACGCTCGGCCGCGCCCACGGAAGCGATGAGCGTATGTGTGTCTACTGTGCGGAGGACGTCGGCTGCGAGCATGAGCGGGACGCCTGCGCGGCCAGCCGCGGGGAGCCTTGCCTGGATTGCGGTCACGCCTCGGCGGCGCGCCCGTGGCACCCTCCCGCTTTTCGCGGACCCGGGCTCCGCTGGAGCCGCCCCAGGCCGAGAGCATCGAAGCCCGCCGGGGCCGAGACCCTGGCCTCGCGGCGCGTGAAGCGATGAAGCTCCGGGAGGTCGGGCAGTCCTCCGGGCAAGGTACCATCTGGCCCCCGCAATGGGTCGACTCGAGCGGCCCGAATGCCGACGCCGCCGTACCCCCTCACGGCCTGCTGGAGGGCCTCGAGCGCCTCGGCCGCCGGTTGCTGCTTCGCATCAACGTCGACGGCCAGCGGCGCACCGCATCGCTGCAGTGGGATCCCCCGCCCCCCTTCGGCGACATCGAGGCGGTGCTGCTCGGGAGCATCGGCACCGCCATCGGGGAGCTCGGCGAGCGCGAGCTCCCGAGTCGCGCTCGCCGCTAAACCTGAGAACCGCTCGCCGCTAGCGCGTCACGCCGTAGCGGGCGCGGGTGATCCAGACCAGATCGAGCTCGCTGTCGGTCCACCCGTGCGACCGAAGATGGGCGAGCCACGTCCTCACCTCGACGGCGGTGACGCTCTGAGTGCCCGCTTCGACCTCGATCCGATTGGGGCACGGCGCTCGACCCGGGAGTGCGGGATGCGGCTGGACCTTGTCGTTCACGTTGGCGTCCTCTTCGGTGGGGGGCTCGAGATCATCGGGCCCGGCAGGGCGATACGGGGCGAGGACGGAGAAGACGGCGGGGGCGCCAGGGCCTACCGTGCTCCTCGGGGAGGAGGCATCGAGTATAGCGCGTCACGCGCCTCCGCGGGAGGGAGAGTCCCAGCCATGGTATAAGGTCCTGCTGGATGGACCGACGAGCCGAATAGAGGAGACTTGAATGGCCACTCACTCGAAGACCAGAACCGCAGTCCAGCGGCTTCGCCGCGCGGCCCGCCGGCTCCGCGTGCGGGAGATGCAGCGTGAGCGTCAGGCGGCTGCCGCACCGCCCGCCAAGACCGGATCACGCTGACTCGAGGCGGTAGCCCAGCCCCAGGGGGTCAGCTGAACCAGTGGACTGACGTGGTCGAATCCGCTACCCTGGTCCAACCAGCGGCCATCGAATCCCGCCGGGCGGTGGGAGGAACTGGAGGGACTACATGCACATCCGAATCACGTACTGCGGCGAGTGAAACTACCTACCCCAGGCCTCCAGTTTGCAGGCCGCCATCAAGGGTAAGTACGGCATCTCGTCGGAGCTGCGGGAAGGCGTCGGCGGCATCTTCACCGTCGAGGTCGACGACAAGATGATCTACGACAACCAGGTCACCTACCGCTTCCCGGAGGATCGGGAGATCTTCACCGAGATCGACAAGCTCAAGACCTGATCTCCCGCTCGATCAGCTCCAGGAACGCCGGGTCGGCGATGTGGAGCAACGCCATCGCCCGCCCGGCGTCGCTTTTTCCCCGCAGCGCCGCCACCCCGTGCTCGGTGACCACGTAGTCGGTGAGGAAGCGCGGGGTCGTCACCCGCGCCCCCGCCCCCAGGCGCGCGACGATCCGCGAGCGGCTGCCCCGCGCCGCGGTGGCGGGCAGCGCGATGATCGAGCGGCCCCCCGTCGCGCGGGTGGCTCCCAGCACGAAGTCGAACTGGCCGCCGATGCCGGTCACCTGGCGCCCGTCCACGCTCTCCGCGTTGACCTGCCCGACCAGGTCGACCTCCAGGGCGGAGTTGACCGAGACGAAATCGCCGAGGGTGCCCACCACCTGCGGATCGTGGGCCACGTCGGACGGCTCCATGTTGACGGCCGGGTTCTCGTGGGCCCACTCGAAGAGCGCGGCGGTGCCCATGATCTCGCCCACGTCCATGCGCCCGGGATGCAGGCGCTTCCGGGCGTTGGTGATCACCCCGCGCCGGACGAGCGGCAGCATGTGGTCGACCAGCAGCGAGTGGACGCCCAGGTCCTTCTTGCCGCCGAGGGCCTCCATGACCGCCTGCGGGATCGATCCCACCCCGACCTGCAGGGTGGCGCCGTCCGGGATCAGCTCCGCCACGTGCGCGGCGATGCGCCGCTCGACGTCGCCGACCGGGGTCGGCGGATACTCCCGGAGCGGCTCGTCGACCGCGGTCCACACGTCGACCTGGGAGCGGTGCAGGAACGCGTTGCCGAGGGTGCGGGGCATGCGCGCGTTCACCTGCGCGATGACGAGCGGGGCCCGGCGCGCGGCGGGGAGCGCGAAGCTCACCGAGACGCCGAGCGAGAGGTGCCCGCCGCGGTCGGGCGGCGCGGTGTGGACGATCACCGCGTCCGGCGCCCAGGGGCCGCCCGCCGCGAAGAGGCTCACCGTGTCGTAGTAGCGGGCGGGCACGAAGTCGACGTCGCCCCGCGCGGCCGCCTCCGCGAGCCGCGGCGACATGTGCCAGGTCGCGAACCGGATCTTCCCCGCGTAGGCGGGCGCGCCGAACGGGTAGTCGTCCACGCGCAGGCCGCCCATCAGGGTCAGGGGCGCGAGGCGATCGGCCTGCCTCAGGATCTCGCCGAGGAGCGCCGAGGGATCGCCGCAGCCGGCCGGGAGGAGGACCTTCATCCCCGGGCGGAGTCGGCCGACCGCGTCAGCCAGCGTGGCCTGCTCGAAGGAACGGCTCATGGAGCGCGGGTAGTATACGCGGGCAGGCACTTCCCTCGCCCATGCTGCCGGGCCCCACACTGGCGCTCAGCGGCCCGAAGTACCGCTACGTGTACCGAGCCTCAGGAGCAGACCATCTGGCCGGGGACCCAGGCCGGCTCGAAACGCTCGAAGCCGTACTGGTCGATATACGGCTGGTTGGGCCCCCAATAGCCGTCCTGCCAATAGCAGGAGCCCGGCGGGGCGTAGGCGTCGTCGGGATAGGGCGCGTAGAAACCGCCGAACCCGTGCCCGAAGCGCTCGTGCCCACCATGAAACTCGCGT
>DASZJM010000116.1:0-2297 GCA_035948165.1 Candidatus Methylomirabilota bacterium | reverse complement strand
CGACACGCCGATCGGCAGCGAGATCGCGGGAACGCCCGCGAAGCTCCACGGCGCGCAGAACCACGGATCGCCGGTCGCGGCGAGCCCCTCCGGCGCGGGCGCCGGCGCGGTGGGCGACAGCAGCGCGTCGTGCTCGGCGAGTAGCGGCGTCACGTCACGACGGAACGCGTGGCGTGCCCGCTGCGCGCGCGCGTAGGCCACCGCGGGTCGGGTGAGGCCGCCCGCGATCAGCTCGCGCGTGCGCGGACGGTAGTGCGCGGCGTGGGCCCGGTAGAGCTCCTCGTGATACCCGGCCGCCTCGACCTCCAGCACCGCGCGGCCCGCCGCGTGCACGCCCGCGAACGAGGCCGGCAGCGCCACCTCGCGCACGGTGGCGCCCGCGGAGGCGAAGCGGTCCGCGGTGGCGCGGATCAGCGACGCGACCTCGGGGGTCGCGCGCTCCAGCAGCTCGGGGACGAGCGCCAGGCGCGGCGGCCGCGGGGCGGGAACGCCGAGCGGCCGCGCGGCGAGCACGTCCGCGGCCAGGGCCACGTCGGCGACCCGGCGGGCGAAGATGCCCACGTGATCGAGGCTCCACGCGAGCGGCACCACCCCGTCGGTGGGAATCAGGTCGTAGGTGCCCTTGAATCCCACCACCCCGCAGTAGGCGGCGGGCCGCAGCACCGAGCCCACCGTCTGGGTGCCGAGCGCGAGCGGCACCATGCGCGCGCCCACCGCGGCCGCGGAGCCGGACGACGAGCCGCCCGGGGTGTGGGCCGGGTTCCACGGATTACGCGTGGGCCCCGGCTCGAAGTACGCGAACTCGGTGGTGTGCGCCTTGCCGAGCACGACCGCGCCCGCCGCGCGCAGCCGCGCCACCGACGCGGCGTCCGCGGTGGGCGTGGAGTGGAAGGCGGGCGCGGCCCCGCACGTGGTGGTCATGCCCGCCACGTGGAAGATGTCCTTGATCGCGACCGGGATCCCGTGCAGCGGTCCGCGCCGACGGTCCGCGCGCGCTTCCTCGGTGCGCTCGCGCGCGATCGCGCGCGCGCCCGCCTCGTCGAGCGAGGCCCACGCGCGCACCGTCTCCTCGGTCGCGGCGATGCGTTGCAGGCACGCCTCCAGCAGCGCGGTCGGCGTGAGCGTGCCGTCCGCGATGCGGCGGGCCGCGTCGGAGACCGAGAGCGCGGCCGGATCGGCGGCGGCGTCCATGCCGAAGGATCATGCGGGCCGCGCCCGCGCGCTGTCAAGACGCCGACACCGCGCCCAGCACCGCAGCCAGCACCGCAGAATATGCGGCGGAGTCGCGTTCCCTATCGAGAGGGCATTCTGTTACCCAGCCACGGAAGCCACGAGGGAATACGAATTTTGTCGCCCGCGAGCAAGCGATTGATTCTGCGAGCGAACGGCCCTTGGTACAGGACTTGCCCCAGGGACTGCGGTACGGATCAGGCAGGTTCGAGGGGCGGGTGAGCGGGACGGCGTGTCGGTCCCTTCTCCACCGGCGCGTCGGGCCGAGCATCCGGCCCTCGGCCTGCCTGGTCACACAGACGGTTTGTGAGCGCGCCGCGCGCCACGGGAGGATGAGATCCGATGATGCCCGAGAAGGACACGTTCCGCATCGAGCTGCGCAACGCCAAGCTCTGCATAGAGCTCGACTGCAACACGATCTTCGACGCGGTGATGCATCGTCACTGCCCGACCTGCAGCGGCTCCGAGTTCTATCCCCTCGAGGCGTGGCTGAACCGCGATCGTACCGCGCGGCCCACGCGGCTCGCCACCCGGGCCTCCGCGATCGCGGCGCTTCCGCGCCCGGCGTGGCTGGATCGACTCTACGTCCGGCGCGATGAGGCCGAGGGCGAGCTCGCCATGGCCGCGCGTCCGCGCAGCCGGGCCGCCCAGCGCCGGCGGGCGGGCTGATCGCGATGCGAACCATTCTCGTCGTCGATGACGACGCGTGGGTGCGCGGGCTCGCGCGCGACGTGCTCGCCCGCGAGGGCTACCGCATGCTGGAGGCGGCGGACGGACAGGACGCGATCCGCGTCGCGGCCGAGCATCCCGGCGCCATTCACCTGCTGCTCACCGACGTGATGATGCCGGGCATGAACGGCTGCGAGCTCGCGACCGGGCTCGCCGCGCTCCTCCCCGGGATCAAGATCATGTTCATGTCGGCCTATGATCGCGACTTCCTGGTGGCGCGGGGCCTCAACCCGGGCGGCCCGGTCATCACCAAGCCGTTCACCATCGAGTACCTGGCTCGGCGGGTCCAGATGGTGCTGGGCGAGTCGCGCGCCTCTGCGTCGACCGCCGCCGCCCGC
>DASZJM010000115.1:0-5246 GCA_035948165.1 Candidatus Methylomirabilota bacterium | reverse complement strand
CCCGATCTCCTGGTGGCCTGCGTGGGCGGCGGCTCCAACGCGATCGGCCTCTTCTGGCCGTTCATCGGCGACCGCGGGGTGCGCATCGTGGGAGTCGAGCCGGGCGGGCACGGCATCAAGAGCGGCAAGCACGGCGCCTCGCTCGGCTCGGGCGCGGTCGGGGTGCTGCACGGCAGCATGAGCTACGTGCTGCAGAACGACGACGGGCAGGTGGCGGAGGCGCACTCGATCTCGGCCGGGCTCGACTATCCGGGGGTGGGGCCCGAGCACTCCTACTACAAGGACACCGGCCGCTTCGAGTACGTCTCGGTGACCGACGCGGAGGCGCTGGAGGGCTTCCAGGCCCTCACGCGGCTCGAGGGCATCATGCCCGCGCTCGAGTCGGCCCACGCGGTGGCGCACGCGATGCGGGCCGCCGCGCGCATGAAGAAGACCCAGACCGTGGTGGTGGGCCTGTCCGGCCGCGGCGACAAGGACGTGCACACCGTCGGCCAGGCGCTCGAATCGCACGCGGGCAACGGGCACGCCGCCAACGGTCACGGGGGTGCCCGGTGAAGGCGCCGGTCCGCGCGCCGTCGCGGCTCGACGCCACCTTCGCGGCGCTGCGCGCCCGCCGCGAGCGCGCCCTCGTCGCCTACTTCACCGCGGGCGATCCGTCGCTCGCGATCACCCGGCAGCTGGTGGTGGAGGCGGCCCGCCGCGGCGCCGACGTCATCGAGCTCGGCATCCCGTTCTCGGATCCGCTCGCGGACGGGCCGGTGATTCAGCGCGCCACCCAGCGCGCCCTCGCCGCCGGCGTGACCCTGCCGCGGGTGCTCGAGCTGGTGCGAGAGATGCGGGGCGAGGTGTCGGCGCCCCTCGTGTTCCTGACCTACTACAACCCGATCCTCGCCTTCGGGCTCAAGGCCTTCTGCCGGACCTCGGTGGAGGCCGGCATCGACGGGGTGATCGTGGCCGACCTGCCGCCCGAGGAGTCCGGCCCCCTGCGGGCCGAGGCGATCGCGGCCGGGCTCGACCTGATCCACCTGGTGGCGCCGACCTCCACGCCCGAGCGCATGCGCAAGATCGCGCGGGCGAGCGAGGGCTTCATCTACCTGGTCTCGCTCACCGGGGTCACCGGGGAGCGCACCGCGCTCGCCCCCGAGCTGGCCCAGCAGCTCCGCGCGCTGCGCGCGGTCACCACCAAGCCGGTGTGCGTGGGCTTCGGCATCGGCACACCCGAGCAGGCCGCCTTGGTGGGCCAGGCCGCCGACGGGGTCATCGTGGGCTCCGCCATCGTGCGCCTGGTCGAGCAGCACGCGGCCTCCCGCGAGCTCCTGCCGCGCGTGGGCGACTTCATCGCGGGGCTCAAGGCGCCGCTGCGGGGCGGGAGCTAGCGCGTGGCCTGGTTCTGGAAGAAGAAGGAGGACGGCGAGGAGGACCGGCCGAAGAAGGTGGTGATCGCCGAGGGCCTCTGGGTCAAGTGCGACTCCTGTCGCGAGATCGTCTATCGCGCGGAGGTCGAGCGCACCGGGCGGGTGTGCCCCAAGTGCGGCTACCCGTTCCGCATCTCGGCGCGCGAGCGCATCGCCTCGATCACCGACGAGGGCTCCTTCGAGGAGCGCGAGGCGGGCCTGCGCTCGAAGGATCCGCTCCGCTTCAAGGACACCAAGCGCTACACCGACCGCCTCAAGGCGGCGCGAGCCAAGTCCTCGATGGAGGAGGCGGTGCTCACCGGCACCGCCCGCATCGGCGGCTACCCGGTCGCGCTCGCGGTGTTCGAGTTCGCGTTCCTGGGCGGCAGCATGGCCTCGGTGGTCGGCGAGAAGCTCACCCGCACCATCGAGCTGGCCCTGCAGAAGCGCATCCCGCTCCTGATCGTGTCCGCCTCCGGCGGGGCGCGCATGCAGGAGGGCATCCTCTCGCTCATGCAGATGGCCAAGACCTCGGCCGCGCTCTCCCGCCTGGCCGCGGAGCGCGTGCCCTACATCTCCCTCCTCACCGATCCCACCACCGGCGGCGTGACCGCCAGCTTCGCGATGCTGGGCGACCTGATCCTGGCCGAGCCCCGCGCGCTCATCGGCTTCGCAGGGCCCCGCGTCATCGCGGAGACGATCCGGCAGCCGCTGCCGGACGGCTTCCAGCGCTCGGAGTTCCTGCTCGAGCACGGCCAGCTCGACCTGGTCGTGGAGCGGCGGGAGCTGCGGGCCACCCTCCGGCGCATCCTCGCCTTCTTCGGCGGCCGCGACCCCGCGCCCGCTCCATGACCTACGCGGAGGCCGTGGCCCGCATCCTCGGCCTCCGCGGCGGGGAGCGGGCCGGCATGCGCCCGGGCCTCGAGCGCATCGAGGCGCTGCTCGACGCCATCGGCCGGCCGGAGCAGGCGTTCACCATCGCCCAGGTCGGCGGCACCAACGGCAAGGGCTCCATCTCGGCGATGCTGGCCGCCGTCCTCCAGGCGTCCGGGCGCCGCGTCGGCCTCTACACCTCGCCGCACCTGCGGCACTATCGCGAGCGCATCCGGGTGGACGGCCGCCCGATCTCGGAGGCCGACTTCGTCGACGGGGTGGAGGCGCTCGGCACCCTCATCGCGCGGCTCGACGCCACCGTCTTCGAGGCCGGCACCGCGCTCGCCCTCGACCACTTCTGCCGATCGCGCGTCGACGTGGCGGTGCTCGAGGTGGGTCTCGGCGGCCGGCTCGACGCCACCACGGTGGGCCGGCCCGCGGTGGTCGCGCTCGGGCCGATCGACTACGACCACCAGCGCGAGCTGGGCGACACCCTGACCGCCATCGCGGGAGAGAAGGCGGCGATCATCCGGAGCGGGGTGGCCTTCACCGCCCGGCAGGACCCGGCGGCGGCCTCGGTGCTCGAGCGCCGCGCCGCGCAGGTGGGCGTGCCGCTCGCGCGCGAGGGCCACGAGCTCTCCGTGACGCCGCGCGGCTTCACCCTCGAGGCCCAGCGCCTCGACCTCGCGGGGCCGGGCTGGCGACTGCCCGACGTGGCGTGCGGCCTCCTCGGGGTCTTCCAGCCCGGTAACGCGCTGCTCGCCGCCGCGGCGGGCCGCGCGCTCGGAGCCGACGAGGCCGCGATCCGGGCCGGGCTCCGCGGCGCGCGCTGGCCGGGCCGCTTCCAGGTCTTTCGCCGCGACCCGGTGGTGATCCTGGACGGCGCGCACAACCCGGCCGGGGCGCGGGCCCTCGCCGCGTCGCTGCGCGCCTACTTCCCGGGCCGGCCCGTCACCTTCGTGATCGGCGTCCTCGCGGACAAGGACGCGGCCGGGATCCTCGCCGCCCTGGTCCCGCTCGCCGCGCGGGTCGTGCTCACCGCGTCCGGCAACCCGCGCGCGGCGGCGCCCGAGACCCTCCGCGCGCTCCTGCCCGCCGACCTGGGCGTGA
Source organism: Candidatus Methylomirabilota bacterium (assembly GCA_035948165.1). Lineage (GTDB taxonomy): Bacteria > Methylomirabilota > Methylomirabilia > Rokubacteriales > CSP1-6 > CAMLFJ01. The sequence continues at coordinate 1,869 of DASZJM010000115.1, read as the reverse complement.
CGGTGGCCCCGTCGCCGTCGGACGCGCTCGCGCGGGCCACCGACGAGGCCGCGGGGGGCCTCGTGTGCGTGGCCGGCTCGCTCTCGCTGATCGGCGACGTCCTGGCCGCGGCCGGCGACGAGCAGGATGTCCTTTTCACCGCGGGGGCCCGCTGTTAGCATGGGCCCTCATGCCGCCGGTCTCGGCATCCGCTCGCTCGAGGTGCGACCCTAGGCGGCTAGGCGTGTACCAGCACGTCACAGAGCCGCGGGTTCGGGTGATCGAGGTCCGAGGCTTCGACCAAAAGGCATATCCGACTCACGATCCGGGTGCCAGCACCGCCACCGGGATCGATCCAGGCTACGAGCGGCGGGTGGGCATCGACCAGCTCGGCAAGGCCAGTGAAATCACTTGCTACCTCACCAACATCTTCTACGAGAAGACGGTCGCCGGACCCGACCAGGCCCCCATTCCGCTGGGAGGTAGCCCGCTTCACCCTCAGCCAGACCTACAAGATGGATCCGATCTCCCAGCCCTTCAAGGACCTCTACGGAGACTATCCAGCCCAATCAAAGGATCGGTTTCCACGCCGACGCCCGGTACAATGTGTACAACTTTGGGCTGCGCGAGGCCAACGCGGACATTCGTCTCAACCACCCGGGTGTGTCTTTCTCGGTCGGTCCGCGCTTCAACGAGCAACTGAGCACTCGGTATCTACGCGCCGAGACCCTGGTCAAGGTGCTGAGCAATCTCGAGATCCGCGGGGCCACCTCGTGGGACGTCCTGGCCGGCCGAGCGGTCGAGAATCGCGTCGGCATCGACTGGCGCTTCATCTGCTAGTCGGTCACGGCCGAGTACGTCAACCGGCACAACAGTGAGAGCGAGTTCCGGGTCATGGTGAATCTGCTGGGCGTGGGGCAGGTGGGCTCCTCGGCCCGGGCCGGCTTCTGATGTCGATCCCACACATCGACCTGAAGCGGCAGCACGACGCCCTGCGCGCCGAGTTGATGGAGGCGTCCGCCCAGGTGCTCGACTCCTGCCGCTTCATCCTCGGGCCCGAGGGGGCGACCCTCGAGCGCGAGCTGGCCGCCCAGTGCGGGGCGCGGCACGGAGTCCGGGCATCGGCGGCCACTGCCTGCCCAGCGATCCGCACTACCTCTCCTGGCGGAGCCGCCTGGCCGGCTACGAGGCGAAGTTCATCGCCTTCGCGGACGAGATCAACGGCGGCATGCCGCGCTACGTGGTCGACCTGGTGCGCGACGCCCTCAACGAGCAGACCCGCGCGGTGAAGGGCTCGCGGATCCTCGCCCTCGGGGTGGCCTACAAGGCCGGGGTCGGCGACATCCGCGACTCGCCCGCGCTCGAGATCATCGAGACGCTCCTGACCCTGGGGGCCCACGTCGACTACGCGGACCCCCGGGTGCCGCAGGTCACGGTGGGCGCCCACCCGCTCGAGGCGGTGGCGTGGCAGGACGCGGACCTCGGCGCGTACGACCTGGTGCTGCTGCTGACCGCGCACGCCGAGTTCGACCCCCGGCGCCTGGTCGCGGAGGCGCAGCTGGTGGTCGACACCCGCAACGCCACCGGCGCGCTCGGCGAGCTCCCGCACATGGTTCGTCTCTGAGCACCCTCGTCGCGGTTCTCGCCGCGCTGCGGCCCCGGCAGTGGGTCAAGAACTTCTTCGTCTTCGCCGGACTCATCTTCTCGCAGAGCCTGTTCACCCCGCTGGTGTGGCCCGCCCTGGCCGCCTTCGTGATCTTCTGCGCGCTCTCCGGCGCGATCTACGTCTTCAACGACGTGGCCGACGTGGAGAAGGACCGCCTGCACCCGACCAAGCGCTACCGCCCGATCGCCCGCGGCGCGCTCTCGCTCCCCGCCGCCCTCGTGCTG
>DASZJM010000114.1:0-5086 GCA_035948165.1 Candidatus Methylomirabilota bacterium | reverse complement strand
CGGAGAGGGGACGAGGTGGCTGGCCGGCTGGCTCGACGAGATCCAGGGCGACACCCTGGTGAGCGCGGGGAAGTGGCTCGCGGGTGGGGCGTGGACGATCGCGGCGCTCGGCTCTCGCTTCACGCAGACGTTCGGTCGGCTGCGGGTGGGGATCGACGCGGTGCTGGACATCGACAACTACTTCGCCGACCCGCCCGACCGCCACCCGCCCCGGGCGCGGATCTACTCGCGGTACGCCGCGCTGCTGGCCCACCTCCGGGACGGCGGCTACGCGCGGATCGTCGTCGTCTCGCACAGCCAGGGCACCGTGATCAGCGCCGACCTGCTCCGCTACCTGCACGTGCGGGGGCGCCTGCGCGAGACGGTGGGCGGCGCCCCGATCGCCCTCGTCACGGTCGGCTCGCCGCTCCGCGCGCTCTACGCGGAGCGCTTTCCGCTCCTCTACGGCTGGATGGGCTCGAGCGCGTCCGGCGTCGCCACCGCGGAGCCGAGCGCGGCGGCGATCGGCGCGGTCGAATGGGTCAACGCTTTCCGCTCCGGCGACTACGTCGGGCGGGCGATCTGGTCCCCGCCGTCGGGCACGTATCCGGTGGCGGCGGCCGGGGCGGACGGCCGGATCGAGGCCGAGCGGGCGGGGGATCGCGCCGAGCTCTGCCTGGGCGCGGGCGCGCACACCCACTACTTCAGCAACGACGCGGTCGCGCTGGCGGCCGAGATCGACCGGCTCGTCGTCGGGTGAGGGATGGAATAGTCCGGCTGGAGCGCGCCGCCCTGGCATAAGATGCAGGCCGGAGTGACCCGAACCCCAGGAGGCAATTTCCGCATGCGCATCGTGGACCTGAGCATGACCGTCGAGGAGTGCGATTCGGCGCCGTTCGCCAAGGAAGAGTACTACTTCAAGCTGAAGCCGATCGTGAAGTGGGAGGAGAAGGGCTTCGTGTCGAACATGGTGGAGATGACGGTGCACGCCGGCACCCACATCGACACGCCGCACCACTTCTTCCGCGACCGGCCCGGCATCGAGGAGCTGCCGCTCGACGCCATGATCGGCGAGGCCATCGTGCTGGATCTCACCTTCAAGGGGAAGGCGAACGAGCGCATCACGCCCGCGGACCTGGAGCGCGCCGAGCGGGCGCTGGCCGAGCAGGGGATCCATCTGACGAAGGGGGCGACGATCTTCCTGCGCACCGACTGGCCGAAGGGCCACGTCACCACCGATCCGAAGTGGTGGGACGAGTCACCGTGCCTCACCCGGGAGGCGGCCGAGTGGCTGGTGTCGAAGCAGCCGAAGGTGCTCGGCTACGACTTCGCGCAGGAGGAGAAGGGCGCCGGCATCGGCTATCAGAAGGCGGAGGAGATCCTCAAGAGCTCGATGCCGGTGCACCGCATCATCCTGCCGAAGATCGTCTACCAGATCGAGAACCTCATCAATCTGGACCAGATCCCGTCCCGGGTGAAGGTGGTCGCCCTCCCCGCCAAGTGGAAGACGGAGTCCGCGCCGGCGCGCGTCATCGCCCTGCTGGACGAGTGAGGCGCGGCCGGACCCGCGCCGCTGCTCAGTCGCTCGGGTCGAGGCCGAGGGCGAGCCGCCCGGTGTACCGCCGCTGGGCGGGGCCACGCAGGGCGTGGTAGCGGGCGCCCTGCAGATCGCGGAAGAGCCGCTCCAGGCCGGCGCTGCGGAAGAAGCCGGCGCCGCCGGCCACCTCCAGCGCGGCCTCCGCGGTGCGCAGCACCGCCCGTCCCGCCACGGTGCGGGCGATCATCACCTCGTTGGTCACCTCCGGTCCCACGGTTCCGTGATCGGTCACGTCGACCATGGAGCGCCAGGCCATCCGCGCGGCGCCGAGCTCGGTGTCCATGGCGCCGACCATCTCCTGGACGGTCGGATCGTCGCGGCGGCGGGCGGCCTGGCGCAGCGCCGCCTCGCGGGCGGCCTCGGCCGACCCGAGGTACACCGAGAAGATGGCGGGCAGCGCGGTGGCGGCCACGATGTGCCACACGTGCGACCAGCGGCCCGACGGCCGGCGCACGGTGATCGCCGCGTCGGGCACGAAGACGGCCTCGAGCGTCACGTCGTGGGAGCCGGTGCCGCGCATGCCCAGGGTGCGCCAGTTGTCGTGCCGGGTCACCCCGGGCGCGTCCAGCGGGATGACGAACTGCACCACGGTGGGCCCGTCGGCCGGATCGTCGTGAACCGCCATCGTGGAGAAGAGGTCGGCCGCGGGCGAGCCGCTCGCGAAGATCTTGCGGCCGCTCACCCGGTAGCCGCCCTCGACCCGGTCGGCGCGGCCGGATCCGGCCAGCCAGTCGGAGCCGCCGCTGCTCGCGACGATCAGCTCCTCGGCGGCCAGGCGACGCAGGAACGGCTCGACCGGCGCGCGCTCGTGGCGCCAGCGCCAGACCGGGACGAGGACCTGATGGGTGTGCATCGCGAGGGCCAGCCCGGTGGACGGGCAGGCGCGGCCGAGCGTCCGCAGGAGATCGAACATCTCGGCGCGCGAGGCGTCGCCGCCACCCAGCTCGGCGGGCACCGCGGCGGAGAAGACGCGCCGCCGGCGCAGCTCGGCGTAGTTCTCGGAGACGAAGGTGTCGTCGGCGTCGTGGCCGGCGGCTCGCGCGGCGAAGGTCGGCGCCAGCTCCTGGGCCACCGCCGGCCAGTCGATCCGCGATCCCGGAGCGGTCGGGACAGTCTCCCTTGGCGTCATGCTGATCCTCCTGTGCCGTCGCGATCTGTGCAGTCACGATGCCAGCGTGCCGGGAAGCCGCCAAGACCAAAAAATGGACTTGCCGTGGTCCGGCGGGCTGACTAGAGTCGGGGCCATGAAGGGCTACGGTCAGTTCTGTCCGGTGGCCGTCGCGTCCGAGGTCTTCGCCGAGCGGTGGACTCCCCTGATCCTGCGCGAGCTCTTCACCGGCTCCCGGCGATTCACCGAGATCCGCAGCGGGATGCCGCTGATCTCCCGCACGCTCCTGGCGCAGCGGCTGCGCCAGCTGGAGGACGCGGGGGTGATCGAGAGCACGCCGGTGAGCGTCGGACGCGGGCGGGAGTACCGGCTGACGGCGGCCGGGACGGAGCTGCGCGAGGTGGTGGAGCGCCTCGGCGAGTGGGGCCAGCGTCACGCCGCCCAGCAGTTCGCCCCGAACAATCTCGATCCCGCGCTCCTGATGTGGGCCATGCACCGCCGCATCGACGTCTCGCGCCTGCCCGCGCCGCGCGTCGTGGTGCGGTTCGAGCTGCGCGGCGTGCCGGCGCGCTGCATGCGCCTGCAGACGTGCTGGCTCGTGCTGGAGCCCGCGGACGTCGACGTCTGCATGAAGGATCCGGGCTTCGAGGTCGACCTGACCGTGCACGCCGACGTGGGCGCGCTGGCCCGCGTGTGGGCCGGCCATCTCGTCTGGGCGGAGGCGGTGCGCTCGGGCGGGATCAGGCTGGAGGGCCCGCGGCCGCTCGTCCAGGCGTTTCCGACCTGGCTCAAGCTGAGCCACTTCGCGCGCGTGCTGCAGCCGGCTCTCGCCGACTGAGCGGGCATTTCGGGAGCGGCCCGGCATAACGCCCGGAGATTCGCGCGCGATTCCCGACCCCTGACCGGGTGTCGGCTTCCGGTCTCGCCGCGCCGCGTTGCCTCGCTGGAAGCCTAGCGCCTCGCGTTATCCCGCCGATCGGATCCGTCCGCCGCGTGCGCGCGGACCCCGGCGAGGTGGCGGTCCATCGCCCGGGACGGAGCCGAGAATCGCGTACTTGAGCCGCGATTTGCTCGTGTCACCAGCGCCGTCCTCGCTTCCGCGTTTCGTTTAGATGCTCGTCCGGCGCGACGCGCATCACGATCGCGCTCGACGGCGCCGGGGTGCGCCCGGCGTCCGTCGTCGTCGCCTTCTCCGGCGTTGGCACCGTTGATGCCGTTCGTTGCCGTTCGAATCGTCACGGCATTGGGCGGCCGGCCGTGGTGGAGACCCGAGACGCCGCCCCAGAGGAGGAAGACGCGATGATGACCAGGACTCGACGGACATTCGTGGTCGGTGCCTTCATCTTGCTGGCCGTGCTGGGCACGGCGTGGGCGCTCGAGCGCGCGACGAGCCACGCTCCGGCGCGCGACGGGGCGGTGATCGAGCCCGCGAAGTCGCCCGCGAATTGGAACGACCTCGGCACCACCGGCCGGCCGGTGATCGCGCCCGATCAGACCCCCGAGTACGACCGGTCCGATCTGATCCTCAGCCAGGGCTAGGCGCGGGCGAAGGGCACCGTGCCGGCGGTGTCACGCGCCAAGGGATGACCTTCTGCTATAGTTCGCGGCATGTTCGAGCAGCCCCTGCCGCGATGGCTGGGCTGGGCGGCGGACCCCGAGCAGGCCCGCCGCGCTCCCTTCCTGGCCCGATCGCCTCTCTTCGCCGGCCTGCCGCGACGTCTGCTGGCGCGGCTGGCGACGCGGTTCTTCGAGAAGGTCTATCACGCGGATGACGTGGTGTTCGAGGAGGGCGATCCCGGGCGGGCGCTCTTCGTGGTGGTGGAGGGCTCGGTGGAGATCACGCGCGCGACGACGCAGGGACCCTACGTGCTCAACACGCTCGGTCCCGGCGACGCCTTCGGCGAGCTCGCCCTGATCGACGACTTTCCGCGCTCCGCCACCGCGCGGGTCGCGACGCCGGGACGGCTGCTCATCCTTTACAAGAGCGACTTCGACGCGCTCATGGAAGGCAACGCCCGCATCGCGGTGGTGGTGATGCGCAATCTCTCCCGCCTGCTCGCCATCTACGCGCGGCGCAACCCGCTCGCGCCCGAGGTGGGGCCCGGCGCGGAGGCGGCCGGCCCGCTGTGAGCGCGGCGCGGCTCTTCGCGTGGTCCGGCCTCGCGGCGCTCGCCTGGCTGGCGCGCGGTCTGGTCCTGCCGATCTTCCTCGCGGCGGCGCTCGCCTATCTGCTGAGCCCGGCGCTGGTGTGGGCCGACACGCTGGCCATCCGGCGCAGCGTGGCGGTGGGCGCGCTCTTCACGCTGATCATCGCGGTGCTGATGGTCGCCGGCTTCCTGCTGGGGCCGGGGATGTTCGCCGAGGGCGCCGCGCTCATGGACCGCATGCCCGGGCTGGCGCGC
>DASZJM010000113.1:0-3538 GCA_035948165.1 Candidatus Methylomirabilota bacterium | reverse complement strand
TACCCGAAGCTCGGCATCGTCACCGCCAACGAGCTCCACGTGCCCGTGAGCGACCCGGCGCACCCGACCCCGACCTTCATCACGCTCCAGTCCGCCGATGTCATTCACAGCTTCTGGATTCCCCAGCTCGCCGGGAAGATGGACGTCATCCCGAACAAGACCAACCGGATATGGATCGACCCGCAGACGCCGGGCGGGTACGTCGGCCAGTGCGCCGAGTTCTGTGGTCTCCAGCACGCGGGGATGTTGCTCATCGTGGCGGTGCAGTCCAAGGAAGACTTCGCAAAGTGGGCGGCCCAGCAGCGAGCGCCGGCTCGGAACGATGCCGAGGTGCAGGCGGGACGCGAGCTGTTCTCGTCGCTGTCGTGCATCAATTGCCACGCGGTTCGCGGGACCGCGGCCAACGGCCTGTTCGGGCCCGACCTGACTCATCTGATGAGCCGGTCGACCATCGGCGCCGGAGTGATCCAGAACACGCCGGAGAATATTCGATCCTGGATCGACGATCCGGCATCCCTGAAGCCGGGTGCGCTCATGCCGGCCATGAAGCTGTCGCGCGAAGACCTGGACAAAGTGACCGCTTACCTTTTGGCCTTGCGGTGAGGGAAGAGAGCTCATGAGCGTGCTGGCAGACACGATGGCGTCGGGGCGCGGCGCGGGAGCGCACCGCCCATGGCTGGCGGTGCTCCACGACTGGGTGGTCACGGTCGACCACAAGCGCCTCGGGGTCATGTACGTGGTCAGCGGGCTCGTGTTCCTGGCCGTCGCCGGCCTCGAGGCGTCGGCGATGCGCGTGCAGCTCGCCTGGTCCGGCCTCCACATCGTGCCGCCCGCGACCTTCAACCAGCTCTTCACCATGCACGGCACGACCATGGTGTTCCTGGTCGGGATCCCCATCGTGTTCGGATTCGCCAACTACCTGGTGCCGCTGATGATCGGAGCCCGCGACCTGGCTTTCCCTCGCCTGAACGCCTTCGGGTTCTGGACCTTCCTGTTCGGCGGACTCCTGCTCTATTTCAGCGTCCTCGGGGGAGAGGGGCTCTACGGCGGGGGCTCCGCTCCCGCCGTCGGTTGGTTCGCGTACGCGCCGCTCACCGGGCGAGCATTCTCACCGGGTAACAGCACCGACTACTGGAACCTCTCCATTCTCGTGATGGGGTTCGGGACGGTCGCGACGTCCATCAACCTCATCGTCACGACCCTCGTGATGCGCTGCCCCGGGATGACCCTGGGTCGCCTACCGGTCTACGTCTGGATGATGCTCGTCGTCTCCGGCATGACGGTCATTGCCCTTCCGCCGCTGTCGGCCGCCCAGATCATGCTGCTCCTGGACCGCTTTTTGGGCGCGCACTTCTTCGACACGCAGGCCGGGGGATCGGCGGTCATGTGGCAGCACTTCTTCTGGTTCTTCGGTCACCCCGAGGTCTACATCCTCATGGTCCCGGGCTTCGCCTTCGTCTCCGAGATCATTCCCGTCTTCTCGCGGAAGGTGATCTTCGGTTACCCGATGGTGGTGGCGGCGTCGATGGCGATCGGACTCCTCTCGATGAGCGTCTGGGCCCATCACATGTTCGCGGTCGGCATGGGCGCTCCCCTGAACGCGGCCTTCGCCGCGTCCACCATGCTGATCGCGGTTCCGACCGGGATCAAGATCTTCAACTGGGTCGCCACGATGTACGGCGGGCGGATCCGGTTCGCGACGCCGATGCTGTTCGCGTGCGCGTTCATCTTCCAGTTCCTCTGCGCCGGCCTCACCGGGATCATGCTGGCGGTGGTGCCATTCAACTGGCAGGTCACCGATTCCTACTTCGTGGTGGCCCACTTCCACTACGTGCTGGTCGGAAGTCTGGTGTTCACGATCTTCGGGGCGATCTATTACTGGTTCCCGAAGGTCACGGGCCGCCTCCTGAGCGAGCGGCTGGGCCGGTGGCACTTCTGGCTCTTCGTGGTCGGGTTCAACGTCACCTTCCTGCCCATGCACTGGCTCGGAATGATGGGCATGCCCCGGCGGATCTACACGTATCCCGCCGACCGCGGGTGGGACTTCTGGAACCTCGTCGCCTCCCTCGGGGTGTTGTTCCAGGGGGCGGCAATTCTCGTGTTCCTGGTCAACGTCGTGCTCGCGCTGCGCCGAGGCGAGCGTGCCGGCAACGATCCCTGGGACGCGTGGACGCTCGAATGGTCGACGGGCTCGCCGCCGCCGCCCTACAATTTCGAGACCGTCCCCGCGGTCGGAAGCCGCCGGCCCCTGTGGGATCTGAAGCATCCCGACGATCCGGACGGTCCCCATGAATGAGCGCGGGCGGATGGGCATGATCGGCCTCATCGTCGCCGAGGGCTCGCTCTTCGCGGTCTTCGTGGTCGCCTATCTCTTCTACATCGGCAAGAGCTTGAATGGGCCGTATCCGAAGGACGTGCTGGAGCTCCCGATCTTCAATACGGTGTGCCTGCTCTCGAGCAGCATCACGATCGGGGTCGCCCTCCGTGCGCTCCGTAGCGGCGCGACCCGGCGCTCCGGCGTCTGGTTTCTCGGGACGATCGTACTGGGCGTCGTGTTCCTGGCCGGAACCGCGAGGGAATGGTACCGGCTGATCGTCGAGCACGGGCTCACGATCGGGACCAATCTCTTCGGGACCACGTTCTATTCCCTGGTCGGGCTCCACGCGAGCCATGTGATCGTGGGGCTCGTCATCTTGAGCCTGCTCTGTGTCTTTTCGTTCTCCGGCGCCTTGCGGCGGGCGCACATCGAGCGCGCGGAGATCGCGTCCTGGTACTGGCACTTCGTCGACGGCGTGTGGATCGTCGTCTTCACCGTGGTCTACCTGGTGGGCCGATGACCCCGACGCGCGTGGCCGAGCCCCAGACCATCGAGATGCCGGCGCCGACGGCCTGGCCAATGGCCCTCGCCCTCGGAATCACCCTGGTCTTCGCCGGTCTGGTGACGAACGCGATCGTGTCCGTGGTGGGAGTGATCCTGACGCTGGTCGCCGCTGTCGGCTGGTGGCGAGACGTGCTGCCGGAGCCGAAGCGGGAGCTGGTGCTCGTCGAACCGGCCGCCGAGCCGGCGAGAGCAATCGTGCCATCCGCGGCGTCGGTTGGACGGCTCGAGCTGGGTGAGGGTGGGCACCGGATGCGGATCCCGGTCGAGGTTCAGCCGATCTCGGCGGGCGTCAGGGGAGGGATTGTCGGGGGCGCGGCGATGGCGGTCGTGGCCCTCGCGTACGGGGTCGTCTTCCATCACAGCCTGTGGTACCCCGTGAACTTGCTCTCCGCAGTGGCGATGCCCGGGATGGCGCAAGCTAGCCTGACGGAGCTCCGCGCCTTCAGCATGAGCGCCCTGATCATCGGGATCGTCGCGCACGGCCTGATCTCGGTGCTGGCCGGGCTCCTCTATGCCGTGATCCTGCCGATGCTGCCCGGCCGACACGTCTTCTGGGGAGGCCTCGTGGCGCCGCTGCTGTGGACTGGAGGGCTGTGGGCGGTGCTGGGCGTCATCAATCCGATCCTGAACGCCCGCGTCGACTGGACCTGGTTCGTG
>DASZJM010000112.1:0-9573 GCA_035948165.1 Candidatus Methylomirabilota bacterium | reverse complement strand
AAGCGCGACCCGATGACGTTCAAGCGCGTCTACACCCCGGACCCCAGCCAGAAGATCCCGGTGCGCTTCTTCGCGCGCGGCTTCGAGTACCGGCTCTTGGGGGTGCTGCCCACCACGCGGCACCTGATCGGGGTGGAGGGGGCGCGCCCGGAGGACACCCTGTTCCTCCTCGGCACCGACGAGCAGGGGCGCGATCTCTGGTCGCGGCTCATGTACGGCACCCGCACCTCGCTCACCATCGGCCTGGTCGGGGTGGCCTTCAGCCTGGTGCTGGGGGTGATGCTGGGCGGCGTCTCCGGGCTCTACGGCGGCCTCGCCGACACCGTCATCCAGCGGGTGATCGAGATCGTGCGCTCGATCCCCACGATCCCGCTCTGGATGGGGCTGGCCGCGGCGCTCCCCAACGACTGGACGGTGATGCAGGTCTACTTCGCCATCACCATTATCATCTCGCTGGTGGGCTGGACCGAGCTGGCGCGCGTGGTGCGCGGCCGCTTCCTCGCCCTGCGGGAGGAGGACTTCGTCACCGCCGCGGTCCTCGCGGGCTCGAGCCAGACCCGCATCATCGTCCACCACCTGGTGCCGTCGTTCCTGAGCCACATCATCGCGGCCACCACGCTGGCCATCCCGGCCATGATCATCAGCGAGACGTCGCTGTCGTTCCTCGGCCTCGGGCTGCGCCCGCCCGCCATCTCGTGGGGCGTCCTGCTCCAGCAGGCGCAGAACATCCAGGCCCTCGCGATCTCCCCGTGGCTCCTGGTGTCCGCGGTGCCGGTAATCATCGTCATCCTCGCGCTCAACTTCATGGGCGACGGGCTGCGGGACGCCGCCGATCCCTATGGCCACTAGCGCGGCCGGCGTCGCCGGCCACCTCGCGCGCCCGATCCTGGAGGTGCGCGACCTGCGGACCTACTTCTTCCAGGACGAGGGCACCGTGAAGGCGGTGGACGGCGCGGGCCTGTCGGTCTACGCGGGCAAGACCCTCGGCATCGTGGGCGAGAGCGGGTGCGGCAAGAGCGTGACCGCCCGCTCGATCCTCCGCATCGTCGAGCGGCCCGGGCGGGTGGTGAGCGGGGAGATCCTGCTGCGGGACCGCGACGGGCGCGAGAGGGACCTGGCCCGCCTCGACGCCGAGAGCCGCGAGATGCGGGAGGTGCGCGGCGGCGACATCGCGCTGATCTTCCAGGAGCCGATGACCTCGTTCAGCCCGGTGCACACGGTGGGCAGCCAGATGATCGAGACCATCCGGCTCCACCAGGAGCTCGACAAGAAGGCGGCGCGGGAGAAGGCCATCGAGATGTTCGGCCTCGTGGGCATCCCGCGCCCCGAGCGGCGCATCGACGAGTACGCCTTCCAGCTCAGCGGCGGTCTGCGCCAGCGCGCGATGATCGCGCTCGCGCTCTCCTGCGCGCCGCGCATCCTGATCGCGGACGAGCCGACCACCGCGCTCGACGTGACCACCCAGGCCCAGATCCTCGCGCTGCTGACCCGGCTGCAGCAGCGCGAGGGCATGGCGATCATCCTGATCACCCACAACCTGGGCGTGGTGGCCGAGACGTGCGACGAGGTGGCGGTGATGTACCTCGGGCGCGTGGTGGAGCAGGGGCCGGTCGACGCGATCTTCCACACCCCGCGGCATCCCTACACTCGCGCGCTCCTGCGCTCGATCCCGAGCATCCACGCGCCGGTGCGCACCCGGCTGCCCACCATCGCGGGCTCGATCCCGCATCCCTACAACCGGCCGCCGGGCTGCCCGTTCCACCCCCGCTGCCCCGACTTCATGCCCGGCCGCTGCGACCGCGCCGATCCCGCCCTCCGGCCGGTGGCGCCCGCGGTCGACGCGGCGTGCTTCCTCTACGAGGACGCGGGCGCGTGACGGCGCCGGGCGACGGCGGGACCCGGCTCCTCGAGGTCCGGGATCTGCAGAAGCTCTTCCCGATCCGCCGCGGCTTCCTGCGGCGGGTGGTCGGGCAGGTGCGGGCGGTGGACGGGGTGAGCTTCCACGTCGAGCGCGGCGAGACCCTGGCCCTGGTGGGGGAGAGCGGCTGTGGCAAGACCACGACCTCCCGGTGCGTCTTGCGGGCGGTCACCCCCACCGCAGGTCAGATCCTGTTCCGCACCGCCGAGGGCCCGGTCCTGGACGTGGCCACCCTGGCCCGGCGACAGCTCCGGCCCCTGCGCCGGCAGATGCAGATGATCTTCCAGGATCCCTTCTCCTCGCTGAACCCGCGCCGCACGCTGCTCGACATCGTGGCCGAGCCGCTGGTGGCCAACCGGGTGGGCGACCGCACCGAGCGGATCGAGCGGGTGGCCGAGCTGCTGCGCCTGGTGGGCCTCCGCCCCGAGTACATGCGCCGCTACCCGCACGCCTTCAGCGGCGGGCAGCGTCAGCGCGTCGGCATTGCGCGCGCCCTCGCGCTGAACCCGGCGCTGGTGGTGGCCGACGAGCCGGTCTCCGCCCTCGACGTCTCGGTGCAGGCCCAGATCCTGAACCTGATGCTCGACCTCCAGGCCCAGCTCGGCCTCACCTATCTCTTCGTGGCCCACGACCTGAGCGTGGTGAAGCACGTGAGCGACCGGGTGGCGGTGATGTACGTGGGCCGCATCGTGGAGATGGCGGAGACGGAGCCCCTCTTCGGCGCGCCCCGGCATCCCTACACCGAGGCCCTGCTCTCCGCGGTGCCGAAGCCGGACCCGCGCCTGCGCGCGGAGCGCGTGCTGCTGGAGGGCGATGTGGCCGACGCGGCGAATCCGCCCCCGGGCTGCGCCTTTCATCCCCGCTGCGCCTACGCGGTGGAGCGCTGCCGGGCGGAGCGACCGGTGCTCGAGGCGGTGGAGCCCGGTCACTTCGTGGCCTGCCACCGCGCCCGCGAGCTCAGGCTGCGGGGCGTCGCCCGCTAACGCTCAGGCCTTCTTGCCCGCGGCCGGCGCGGGCGCGATCCGCACCACGCTGCTCTCGCTGAGCCCGTCCGGGGGCGAGGTGATGACCAGGTCCTCCGGCTCGACTCCTCGCAGGATCTCCACGGTGGCTCCGTAGTCCCGGCCGAGCTCCTGACGATCCACATGGCGGGTCTCTCTCTCCCGGTGGTGCCCGCGGCCCGCAAGCCGACGACGAGATGCGTGACGAATCTGGCCGGAAATCTCCCGTGGCTCATCTCGTGGGCGGGGCGGCTTGACACCCGGCCGGGCGCCACTCCATAGTCCGGGCGGTACCCATGGCCGATCCCCAGGTCCGGCGCGTCGCGGTCGTGCTCTTCGAGGGCTTCACCGTCCTCGACGTCTACGGCCCGGTCCAGGCCTTCGCGAGCGCCCGGATCCCCCGTCCCGACGGCACCCCGCTGCGCCTCTTCGAGATCGTCACGGTGGCGGAGAAGGCGGGGCCCATCAAGAGTGGCGAGGGCCCGACGACACACGCCGACTACGCCTTCGCCGACGCGCCCGCCTACGACATCCTGCTCGTGCCCGGGGGCTTCGGCACCCGGCAGGCGATCCACAACGCCCCGCTGCTGCTGGCGCTCACCGCGGCGAGCCGGCGGGCCGCCATCACCACCACCGTCTGCACCGGCTCGGCCCTGCTGGCCCGCACCGGCCTCATGGACAACCGCCCGGCGACCTCGAACAAGATCGCGTGGGACTGGGTGGTGCAGCAGGGGCCACGCGTGAAGTGGGAGCGCCACGCGCGGTGGGTGGACGACGGCGACCTGGTCACGTCCTCCGGCGTCTCGGCGGGCATCGACATGGCGCTCTCGGTGGTGGCGCGGCTGCACGGCGTCGACATGGCCCGACAGGCGGCCCGGTTCATGGAATACGTGTGGCACGAGGACGCGAGGGACGATCCCTTCGCCTGACGCTCGTGTTCGTGGTGGCCGTCGCCATGTGCGGGTTCGGCCTCTGTCCTGACGGGACGCTCGCCCAGTCGCCCGACGTGCGCATCCTCACGCTCCGGGTGGTGACCGAGGAGATGTACCGGGCACAGCCCGGCTGGGAGGCCGAGCTGCGGCGCACCGTCAAGGCGGTCTCCGACATCTACGAGCGGAACTTCCAGATCCGCTTCCAGATCCAGGAGCTGGTGCGCTGGACGGTCGGCCCCGGCGTCCCGCTGCAGACCATCATGAATCGGCTGCACCGCGAGGTCTCGATCGGATCGGCCGACGTGCTGGTGGGCTTCGCGGCCGAGCGGTGCGAGGGCCTGCACTACGGCGTGGCCCAGGTCTTCGGGCGGGTGGCGATGGTGCAGACCGCCTGTCTCGACACCAAGGTCCTGTCGAACACCACCGCGGAGGCGGTGCTCTCGCACGAGATCGGCCATCTCTTCGGCGCGTTCCATCCCGGGCCGTCGGGGGCCGGCACCGTGATGCGCTACGGCCCCGCCGACCGCTTCGACTCGCAGAGCCTTCGCATCATCCGCATGCTGCGCGCGCGCGACTTCAACACCGGGGTGGAGGGCGTGGATCCGGCCATGCGCCAGGCGTGGAGCGCGATCTACGCGGAGGGGCACGCCTCCGACGAGTCCAATCCGCTGGCCGGGGCGATCGCCAACGCGAGCGCGACCCTCGAGGCGGAGGGCAAGCCGCGGGAGGCCGAGGCGCTGCTGCGCGAGGCGGCCGCCGTCGATCCGAGCGCGGCCCGCGTACACACGATGCTGGGGTTCCTCCTGAGCGGGCAGGGCCGACTGCCGGAGGCCCTGCGCGAGCTCGAGACCGCCAAGCGCCTGAGCTTCCGGGAGACGGAGGCGCGGACCGAGCTCGGGTTCGTGCTGCTCAAGCTCGGGCGCGACGACGAGGCGCTCACCGAGCTGCGCGACGTGCTCCGCGTCGACCGGCGCGAGCCGAGGCCGTACGTCGGGGTCGGAATGATCCTGGCGCGGCGCAACCGGATGGCGGAGGCGATCGCCGCCTTCCGCGGCGCGCTCGGCGTCGACGCCAAGCACGGACCGGCACAGCTCGAGCTGGCCTCCGCCCTCGACGTGGTGGGCCAGCCGGGCGAGGCGTGGACCGCGGCCACGCTGGCGCACGACCTGGGAGAAGACGTGCCGGCCGCGCTCTGGCAGCGCCTCGCCGACAAGCTGCCCACCGCGCCGCCGCTGCCGCCCACGTGCGGCGTGGCGGCGGGGCCTGCGATCGATCTCGAGCGTCCCGATCCGGCGTCGCGCGAGTACGTCACGAAGGTGCGCGAGCGCATCCGCGTGCATCAGGCCTACCCGCGCGAGGCGGTGGCCCGCCGGGAGGGGGGCGAGCTGCAGGTCGAGCTCCAGGTCGCGCGGAGCGGCAAGCTCGACTGCGTGGCGCTGCGGCGCTCGTCGGGCTCGGAGATCCTCGACCGGCACGTGATGGACGCGGTGCGGCTGGCCCAGCCGCTCCCCCCGATGCCGCCCCAGATGCCCCAGCCCTCGCTCACGCTGAGCGGCGTCTATCGCTATCGCGTCGGCCCCGCGCCCGACGCCCCGCCGCCGCCCCCGCGCTGACGCCGGCCGCGCGGCCGGCCGCCTCTGGCCCGTCCCGCCTCGGTGCGGTAAGGTACGACGACATGGCCTCGGCCCCCATCGCCACGCTCGAATCCATCCAGAAGCGGGTCCTCTGGCTGAGCGCGCTCATGGTCCACCACGCCAACACCGTGCGCCCGAACCCGGACGGCACCAAGGTGGGCGGTCACCAGGCCTCGTCCTCCTCGGTGGTGGGGCTCATGACCGCGCTCTACTTCCACGCGCTGCGCCCCGGCGACATCGTGGCCACCAAGGCCCACGCCTCGCCGATCCTCTACGCGATCGAGTTCCTTCGCGGCCGGCTCACCGCCGAACAGCTGCGCGGACTGCGGAGCCTGGGCGCGCTCCAGGCCTATCCGAGCCGGCGCAAGAACCCCGAGATCATCGACCTCTCGACCGGCTCCATGGGCCTCGGCGCGGTGAGCGCGGCCTTCGGCGCCCTCGCCGCGCGCTACGTGAGCCAGCACGGTGGCGCGGGGCTCCCGTCGCGCTTCATTGCGCTGGTTGGAGATGCAGAGCTGGACGAGGGGAATGTGTGGGAGGGGCTCCTCGAGGAGGCGGTGCGCGAGCTCGACAACCTGCTCTGGATCGTCGACGTGAACCGCCAGAGCCTGGACCGCGTGGTGCCGGACGCGCGGCGCGCCCAGCTGCGCGACTGGTTCCGCGGCGCGGGCTGGCACGTGATCGAGCTGCGCTGGGCCGGGCGGCTGCGCGCGCGCTTCGGCCGCCCGGGTGGCGAGCGGCTCCGCGCGCGCCTCGAGGGCCTGGGCGCCGCCGAGTACCAGGCGCTGCTGCGCCTGCCCGCCGGCGCGGCGCGCAAGGCGGTGGTCGCCACCCCCGAGGGCGAGACGGACGCGGCGATCGACCGGCTGCTGGCCGACGTGCCCGACGAGACGCTGGGGGCCCTGCTCGCCGACGTGGGCGGCCACGATCTGGCCGCGATCCTCGCGGCCTACGACGAGGCGGCCGAGCCGCGGCGCGGGCCCTGCGTGATCCTGGCCGACACCATCAAGGGCTGGGGCTACCCGTTCGCGGCCGACCAGCTGAACCACGGCACGCTGCTCACCCCGCGCCAGCTCGACGAGCTGCGCGGGGCGCTGGGTGTCGCGTCGGGCGAGGAGTGGGCCGGCTTCGCGGCGGGCAGTGCGGAGGCGGCGCTGGTCCGCGGGGCACCCGCGCCCTACGCGCCGCCGGCGCGGGAGGCCGCGCCCGACGTGCCCGACACACTCGAGGAGACGTATCCGCCGCAGAGCTCGACGCAGGAAGCCTTCGGGCGCGCGCTCGGCCGCCTGGGCCGGCTCCCGATCGGTGAGCGGATGGTGACGTTGTCCGCCGACGTCTCGGTGACCACGCACCTCGCGGGCTGGATCACGCGCAAGGGCGTCTACTTCCCGCGCGCCAAGCCCGCGTTCGCGGCGGAGGGCCCGGCGGTGGTGCAGTGGAAGGAGTCGCCGGCCGGCCAGCACGTCGAGCTCGGCATCGCCGAGCACAACCTCTTCCTCGCGCTGGGCGCCTTCGGCCTCACCCACGAGCTGTCGGGCCGGACGCTCCTGCCCATCGGCACGCTCTACGACCCCTTCGTGAGCCGCGGCCTCGACGCGCTCTACCACGCGCTCTACGCGGGCGGGCGCTTCATCGTGGCCGCGACGCCGTCGGGGGTGAGCCTCTCGCCCGAGGGCGGGGCCCACCAGTCGGTGATCACCCCCGGCATCGGAGTGGCGCTGCCCGCGATCGCGTACTACGAGCCCACCTTCGCCCAGGACGTGGAGTGGATCCTGCTCGACGGCCTCCGCCAGCTGATCGACCGCGATCAAGACGCGGAGAGCCTCTACCTGCGGCTCTCCACCAAGCCGATCGACCAGGCGCTGGCCCCCGCGCCGTCGCCCGCGCTGCGCGACGCGGTGCTGCGGGGCGGCTACCGCCTGGTCGACGCTCGCGAGCAGCCCGGCCACGACCCGGAGGCCAACGCGGTGCACATCTTCGCGGCGGGCGTGATGGTGCCCGAGGCGGTGGAGGCGAGCCGCGCGCTGGCCGCGGCGGGCATCTGCGCGAGCGTCGTCGCGGTCACGAGCCCGGACCGGCTCTACCGCGGGCTGCGCGCTACGCGTCCCTACGTACTCGACCTGGTCTCGGCGGACGAGGAGGGCGTGCCGGTGGTGTCGGTGCTCGACGGCCACTCGCACGCGCTCGCCTTCCTGGGCGGGGCGCTCGGCGTCCCGCAGCTGGCGCTGGGCGTCGATCACTTCGGCCAGTCGGGCGCGCGGGGCGATCTCTACCGCCACTACGGCGTCGACGCGGCCGCGATTGGCCGCGCCGCGCACAGTCTCCTTGCCCGCGGCCCGGCCCTGGGGTAGCATCCGGGCATCCCCGCGGCGCTCCATCGCGCCACCGCGCTCCAAAGGAGGAGCCTTACATGGACACCCGCCTCAAGCATCTGGCCGAGCAGCTCGACGCTGGTCTCATCGCCCGCCGGGAGTTCCTGCGCAAGGCGGCGATCGTCACCGGCGGCACCGCGGCGGGCCTGCACGCGCTCCGCTCCATGGCTCCCGCGCAGGCTAAGACCAAGCTGCGCCTCTGGCTCTTCAAGAGCTTCGTCACCGCGGGCAACGACGTGGTGGCCAAGCAGATCGAGACGTGGGCCAAGGACAAGAACGTCGAGGTGGAGATGGACTGGGCCACCTTCGGTGATCGCGAGCAGAAGTTCGTCGCCGCCATCGAGGCGGGGAACCCGCCCGACATGGCCGAGATGAACCTCTACGGGCCGATGCGCTACAAGGCCGCCCTCCGCGACGTCAGCAAGGTCGCGAGCGACGTCGCCGCGAGCAAGGGCGGGCTGCTGCCCTTCGCGGAGCGGCTGATGAAGGTCGATGGCAAGTTCCTCGGCGTTGCGCGCTACTCGATGACCACCGTGTTCTTCATCCGCAAGGACGTGATGGAGGCCAAGGGGCTCAAGGTCCCGAAGGTCTACGATCCGGACGTGGTGGAGTTCGCCAAGAAGTCCCAGGACCCGTCCAAGGACCTCTGGGGCTTCGGCCAGACCCTGAACCGCTCCGATGACGGCGACGGGTTCATGTCCAACATCCTCTGGGACTACGGCGGGGGCGTGTTCGACAAGGAGGGCAAGCCGGCCATCGGCACGACCTTCCTCAAGCAGAACACCGCCGCGCTGCAGTTCGCGGTGGACACGATCAAGAAGCACGGCATCCAGCCGCCCGGCGTGATGGGCTGGACCGACGTGTCCAACAACGAGGCGTACATGGCGGGCAAGCTGGTCACCACCAACAACGGAGCCAGCCTCTACTACGCGATGGTGTCGAAGAAGCACGAGCTGGCCCCCAAGACCACACTGGTGCTGACCCCGGGCGGTCCCGTCGGATCGTTCGTCGGCTCGTCCTGCTACAACTGGGCCATCTTCCACAAGTCGGGGAAGGCCGATCTCTGCGAGGATCTCATCCGCTACGTGGAGGACGAGAAGCGCTTCGCCGAGTACATGCAGGTGTCGGTGGGGCAGGCGGGGCCGGTCTACAAGGGCCGGGTGGACAATCCCTACTGGAAGTCCGATCCGAATTTCGACGCGATCCTCCAGAACATCTTGCGCAGCGTCAACATCGGCTATCCGGGCCCCATGACGCCGGCGGCCGCCGAGGTGCAGGGGCAGAAGATCCTCACCGACATGGCCGGTCGCGTGGTGGTAGGCGGGCTCTCGCCCGAGGCCGCGCTGAAGGAGGCCCACGCGCGAGTCGAGGAGATCCACAAGATCCGCGGCAAGGCCTAGACAATGGCCACCGTCCATCCCTCCTCCCCCCCTCTCCCCTCCGGGGAGCGGGTCGGGGTGAGGGGCGGCTTTCACCCCGACATCGCCCCCCGGCCCCGCGCCGCGCTCGAGGTCACCCTCCGGCGCGTGCTCGGCCCCGACTACCGCATGGGCTTCCTCTTCGTGGCGCCCATCGTGGTGCTGGTGCTGGCCCTGGTCGCGTACCCGTTCTGCTACGCGGTGTACCTCAGCATGACCCGCAAGTACGTGGGCATGCCGCCGGTGTGGGTCGGCCTCGAGAACTACATCCGCCTCACCTACGACGGCTTCTTCCAGC
>DASZJM010000111.1:0-2147 GCA_035948165.1 Candidatus Methylomirabilota bacterium | reverse complement strand
GAGGTGGTGGTGGCCATCTTCGTGAGCGGCACCCAGGCCGCCACCCTCCCGAAGCAGATGTGGGACGGCATCCGTACCGAGATCGATCCAACCGTGGCCGCGGTGTCCACCCTCCTGATCGGGGTCACCGCGGCCGTCATCTGCATCAGCGCCGTCGTCCGGCTGCGAGCCGGCGCCGACGCCTCCTAGCGAGGCCAACCATGCACGGCGGGGCGGCCGACTACTCGATCACCTGGTCGGCCCGCAGCAGCACCGGCTGAGGAAACGTCAAGCCGAGGGCCCGCGCCGCCCGTAGGTTGACGGCCAGCTCGAACCGGGCGGGCTGCTCCATGGGGAGATCCGCCGGACTCACGCCCTTGAGGATCCGGTCCACGAAGTAGGCCGCCCGGCGGTGCATGTCCGGGTAGCTGGGGCCGAAGGACATGAGACCCCCCGCCTCCACCAGCTCGTAGTACGCGTACACCGCGGGCAGGCGGGCTCGCTCGGTGAACTCCACGATGCGCGCCCGATTGTGCAGGAAGAGCCGGTCGGCAAGCATGACCAGCGCGCCCGGCCGCTTCTCGGCGATGGCCTGGAACGCACGGTCGAACTCGGCCTCGTTCCGCACCGGGAAAAACTCGACCTTGACGTGCAGCGCCTGCGCCGCCGCGCGCGCCTGCTTCGCGGACGTGATGTGAAACGGGTTGACCGGATTGCTCAGGAAGGCCACGAATGACAGGCGCGGCACCACCTGCTTGAGCAGCTCCAGGCGCTTGCCCTCGAGGTCGGGCGCGATCGAGACCAGACCGGTGCGGTTGCCGCCCGGGTGCGCGAGGCTCGCGACGAGGCCGCTGCCGATGGGATCGCCCACCGCCACCATCACGAGCGGGATCTTGCTCGTCGCGCCTTTGACCGCCAGCGCGGCGGGAGTCCCCGCGGTGACGATGATGTCTGGCCCGAGCGCGATCAGCTCGGCGACCAGCGCCGGGAATCGCTCGTACTGGCCCTCGGCCCAGCGGAAGTCGAGGACGAGGTCGCGCCCCTCGAGGTAGCCTCGCTCGCGCAGCCCGTCCCGGAATGGACCGACGAGGTTGGCCTCCAGCGCCGCGGTGGAGTTGCCCAGAAATCCGATCCGGTAGGGCTTGCCCGCCGCCTGGGAGCGCGCCGGGCGGAGCATGCCGAGCGCGAGACCCGTCGCCACCACCAGGAACGCGCGGCGATCGATGGGACGGCCGGCCACGTCGGCCACGGGCCGTCGGGCCGGGTTCATGCGGTGCGGGGGTCTCGCTGGGGGCGCATCGCTGGGATTCTGCGCTGCCCGCTCCGGATGCGCAACCGCGGAAAGACGGCCGCGCCCGACTTGCCTGGTGTAGTGTGTCGGCGGCGGGCGGAGAAGACCGGCGTGACGCCGGCCGACAACGACGACAGCGAGGCCAACCATGCGCAAGACCATCACCGGCACCGGCGGCATGCTCCTCCTCCAGACCCTCAAGGACGCGGGGGTGGAGTACCTCTTCACCAACCCCGGCTCGGCGGAGACCGGCCTCTTCGCCGCCATCGCCGAGGATGGTGACAACCGGTTGGTGGTCGGCAAGCACGAGGGCCTGGTGGCCGCGATGGCCGACGGCTACCACCGCGTCAGCGGCAAGGTCGGCGTGGTCATCGCTCACGTGATGGGCGGGTCGTATCAGCTCGCCGGGCAGCTCTTCAACGCGCAGGTGGCGGGCTCGTCGCTGCTGGTGATCGCGGGCGACTGGGCGTCCGAGCTGCAAGATTACCGCGGCCTCGCCCCGTTTCCCGGGCTGAGCCAGGCGGAGTCGATGCGGCCCATCACCAAGGAAGCGCGCTGCGCCTACCAGGTGCACACGAATCCGAAAGCCATCAGCGTGGCGACGATCCGCGCGCTGCGCGAGGCGACCACGCCGCCCACCGGGCCGGTCTACCTCTCGATCAGCGCGGAGCTACTGCACACCGAAGGCCTCGAGGCGATCGTCGGCGAGGGCGCGCACTACCAGATCGAGCGCCCAGGGCCGGCGCGCGCCAAGACCGTCGAGGCCATCGCCAAGCGGCTCGGCGAGGCGCGCTGCCCGGTGCTGATGTTCGGCGACGACGTCTGGCGCGAGGGCGCGCAGGCCGAGGCGGTGCGGCTGGCCGAGGCGCTGGAGGCG
>DASZJM010000110.1:0-1753 GCA_035948165.1 Candidatus Methylomirabilota bacterium | reverse complement strand
GTGCCGGCCATCAGCGAGATCGTGCCGTCCTCGTTCACGGTCAGGGACACCGACGTCTCGCCGCCGATGTTGAACCAGAAGCCGGAGGCCACCCCACGGCCCTGCCACTTCCGCAGCGGGGTGTTCCAGTGCTCGGTCTTCTTGATCGAGTTGAGCGTCTCCTCCAGGCCGATGGGCCCGAACTTCGGCCCGTAGGCCGCCTTCGTCCCCTCGTGGGCCGCGTTCATCATGCGCAGCTCGATGGGATCGAGGCCGAGCTTCTTGGCGATCTCGTCCACCACGCTCTCGACCGCGTACTCCGAGATCGGCGCGCCGGGAGCGCGGTAGGCCGCCACCTTTGGCCGGTTCGACACCACGTCGTAGCCGATGACGTGGACGTGCTCGATGTCGTAGGGCGCGTAGGCGCACATGGTGCCGGGCTGCACCGGCGAGCCCTGGAAGGCGCCCGCCTGGTACTTGAGCTCGGCGAAGGCGGCCACGAACTTGCCATCGCGGGTTGCCCCCATCTTCACGCGCACGGTGGCTCCAGAAGTCGGCCCGGAGGACTTGAAGACCTCCTCGCGGGACATCACCATCTTGACCGGCCGCTTGGCCTTCCGGGACAGCGCGATGGCCAGCGGCTCGAGGTAGACCACCGTCTTGCCGCCGAAGCCGCCGCCGATCTCGGTGGCGGTCACGCGGACCTTGCCCATGTCGAGGCCGAGTAGCCGCGCGCAGTGGGCTCGCACGATGAAGTGGCCTTGGGTGGTCGTCCACAGCTCGGTGGCGCCGTCCTCGGACACGGTGGCCAGTGCCGCGTGCGGCTCGATGTAGCCCTGGTGCACCGGCGCGGTCTTGAATTCCCGCTCGATGATCAGGTCCGCCTTCTTGAAGCCGGCCTCCACGTCGCCCACCTTGATCTCGACCCGCTTGGCGATGTTGGAGGGCTTCTCGGGCTTGGGCTCGACGCCGACCGTGAAGAGGTCGTCGTGCAGCAGGGGCGCGTCGGGGCGCATGGCCTCGACGACGTCGATCACGTGCGGGAGCACCTCGTACTTCACGTCGATGAGCTTGAGCGCGCGCCGGGCGATGGCGGTGGTGGTGGCGGCGACCGCGGCGACCGCGTGGCCCTCGTAGAGCGCCTTCTCGCGAGCCATCACGTTCCGGACCACGTCCTTGTAGTTCATCATCATCTCGCCGGCCGGGATGAACTCGGACGGCTGATCGCCGAAGTCTTCCCTGGTGATGACCGCCTTCACTCCGGGCAGCGCCTCCGCCTTCGAGGTGTCGATCGAGACGATGCGCGCGTGCGGGTGCGGGCTGCGCAGCACGCGGCCGATGAGCTGGCCGGGCAGGTTGAAGTCGGCTCCGAAGCGCGCCCGACCGGTGACCTTGTCCACCCCGTCCGGTCGGATCTGGCGCGTGCCGACGAAGCCCTGCGGGTGCCCGTTGGTCTGTCCGTTCGTGTGCCCGTTCGTCTCGGCCATATGTCTATCCCTTTCTCATCGTGGCGGCCGCGTCCATCACCGCGCTCACGATCTTGTCGTAGCCTGTGCATCGGCAGAGGTTGCCGGCCAGCCAGTAGCGGATCTCGGTCTCGGTGGGGTCGGGCGACCGCTCGAGCAGGGCCTTGGACGCCACCAGCACGCCCGGGGTGCAGATGCCGCACTGGAGCGCGGCGCTCTTCAGGAATTGCTGCTGCAGCGGATGGAGCGACTCGCCCTTGGCCATGCCCTCGATGGTCTCGACCTTGCGGCCCGACACCTCGCAGCCC
>DASZJM010000109.1:0-2088 GCA_035948165.1 Candidatus Methylomirabilota bacterium | reverse complement strand
AGCCCGTCGTCGAGATTGGTCACGCGGCGGGTCCACAGCCCGGGCGTGGCGCGCAGGTCGCGCGGCTGCCAGTGGAGCGGCGACACGAAGTCGTAGAGGAACGGTGCGTCGTACTCCCAGTCCTCCGACTGGTGCCGCACCTCGGTGCCGGGCCGGAGCGCGCCGGCCAGGTCGGTCAGGAAGAGGACGCGCTGCAGCCGGATCCGCCGCGGCGAGATCGTCTCGGCGACGATCCACTCCTTGGCCGACTTGTCGCGGTTGACGTCGTAGACGCGCGGGTCACGTTGATAGCCCGGCCTGAGCGCCTGCACCTCGACGTAGCTGTAGTCGACCAGGAAGCAGCCCGCCATGCGCCGCACCGCCTGGATGCCGCGGGCGAGCTGGGCGTCGTCGGCCGCGGCGGCGGGCAGGGCGGCGGCGAGCAGGAGCAGCGCGACGAGGAGCGGGCGGACGCGCATCGAGAGGCCTCGCGCCCTAGGGTCGCCCGGAGCGCGAGACCTGTCAACTGCGCGGCCGCCGGTGACGCTAGAAGCGCACGCGGACCCGGTAGGCGAGGGTGGCCGCGCCCTCCTTGGGCACCCCGACCGCGAAGCGGGCGGTGGAGGCCTGGATCTTGTCGTGCGCGTGGCTGGACCGCAGCATCTCCCAGTCGCCCGGCATGGGCTCGATCACCTCGACGGTGACCGCTTCCTTCTTGTGGTTGCGGAGGGTGATCTCCCACTCGACCTCGTAGAGATTCGTGCCGATCCGCTTCCAGTCCTTCTGCACCCGATCGCCCACCACGTCGAAAGCCTCGCCCATCTTGATCCGCACCTGCTCGTCCTTCGGAGTGTGCTCGATCCAGTCCTCGCCGATGAGCTGCTGGCTGCCCGAGGCGTCGGCCTTGTACACCCGGATCTTGCCCTTGGGCAGCGGGACCCCGAGCCGGTTCTCCTTGCTGTTGCGGAGATCGAGGTAGACGCCCACCTTCTGGTTGGAGAAGGGCACGCCGTACTGGCTGCGGTAGTAGTTGGCCGCCCCGTAGTAGATGTACCGCTTCTCCACCGGGACGTCGGCGGCGGAGAGCAGGGTGAGCTGCTTGGTCTGGTTGTCCTTGATGGTGGTGCGCCCGTCGAGGGTGTAGAGGTGGTACTCGAAGAAGCCCTCCGACTTGAAGTCGCGGTCGGCCATGGCCGGCGAGGCCGCCTTCACCGACACCTCGAGCGCCCGGCGCGCCTCGTCGCGGCTCGTCGCGCGGTTGATGTCGCCCGCGACCAGCTTGAGCGCGGCGTCGCGATAGGTTCCGCCGCTCTGGTTGGTGATGGTCACCCACGAGGTGAGGTCGGTGCGGGTGTCGCTGGCGTTGATCAGCATCACGTAGTCCGACTTCCAGCTGATGCCCCCGGTGAGATAGGAGGCCTCCACCCGCTGCGGGGCGGGCCGCGTGTTGCGCAGCAGCCACGCCAGGGTGGGCTTGGAGACGAGGTTCTCGGGCAGGGCGGGGAGCACCACCTGGCCGGCGTGGCCCATGTGGATCTGCCCGTTGATGTCGTAGACCGGCCCGCGCGTCGAGAGCAGCACCGCCTCCTGGTAGGAGCCGTTGCCCTGGTAGAGCCGCACGGTGCGGCCGATGTACTTCTCCATCAGCTTCTCGCTCGACAGCAGGTCGTACTCGTAGTTCTGCTCGAGGATGCGGAGCGCGGAGGGCTCGGTGAGCGAGCGCAGGTGCACCGACGTGGGGTCGATCTGAGCCGCCACGTCGGCGTAGCGCGCCTCCACGACACCCGGCTCGAGCTTCACCTCGCGCGTCTCCTTCACGAGGCCCAGGTTGCCGTTGTAGATCGTGATCATGACGTCGCGCTGATCGGCCGCGGTGATGCTGACGGGGGCGGCGGCCGCCGCGTTCGAGAGGCCCAGCAAGCCGGCCAGGGCCAGGGCGATGGTGCGGGTGGCAAGCGTGTTCATCGATGTCCTCCGGGTTCCGGATTCGGTGTGGCTGTCCGGTTAGACCGGGGACCCCCCGGAAAGTTCCCCCCTACTGCAGGCGCAGGATCACGTGCACTTGCGCGGGCAGATCGGGGCGCTCGGCCTCGACCCGCCAGGCGCCGA
>DASZJM010000108.1:0-4452 GCA_035948165.1 Candidatus Methylomirabilota bacterium | reverse complement strand
GGCTTCTCGCCGATGGAGACCCTGGTGGCCGCGACCCGCCTGGGGGGTGAGATCATGGGCCGGCCCGGCGAGCTCGGCCTCGTGAAGGCGGGCGCCCTCGCCGACCTGCTGCTGGTGGACGGCGATCCCCTCGCCGACATCACGATCCTGCAGGACCGCTCCGCGCTGCGCATGATCATGAAGGACGGGGCCCTCCACAAGGCACCCTGAGGAGACCGAGGCATGAGCCGGGCGCGCCTTTTCCGCTCGATCAAGGCGCTGGACTCCGACGCGGCGGCCGAGCTCCTCGCGGCCCAGCCGGAGCTGGCACGGGCCACCGACGATCGCCGCCGCAACCCGCTCCACTTCCTCTGCAGCCTGCCCGCGAGCCCGAAGACGTCCGACCGCTCGCTCCGGCTCGCGCGCCAGCTCCTCGCGACGGGCATCGGCATCGACACGCCCGCGTTCGTCGAGGGCGCGTTCCAGGCGACGCCGCTCTGGTACGCGATCTCCCGCGGACAGAACGGCCCGCTGGCCCGGTTCCTCCTGAAGCAGGGCTCGACCCCGGAGTACTGCCTCTGGGCGGCCGGCTTCAAGGACGACGTGGAGACCATCGACCTGCTCGTGCGGCACGGCGCGAGCATCGATCCGGTCGCGGAGGACGAGACCCCGTTCCTGGGCGCGATCAAGTGGAGCCGCTTCGCGGCGGCCGAGCGGCTGCTCCACCACGGCGCCAACGTGAACTTCCAGAACTCGAAGGGCGTGACCGCGCTGCACCTCGTGCTGAAGAAGGAGAGCGCGCCCCGCCACGTGGAGATGCTGGTCCGCCACGGCGCGGACCCGACGATCCGGGGCAAGGACGGCAAGACCCCGCTCGACCTCGTCGCGAAGCGCCGCGACAAGACCTACCTCAAGCTCCTCACCCGCTAGGCCCCGATGACCCCCGACGAGCACCGGTACTACGCCACCCAGAGCCGGGTCTCCGATCCGGAGGAGCGGGCCGCGCTCCTCGACGCCCTGCCCGCCGATCCCGGCCGCCTCGTCACCGCCGTCTCGGGCCTCGTCCTCCACCCCCTCTTCGTCGGCCCGCTCGGCATCACGCCGGCGGCGGGCAGCGAGGACGACGTCGAGTGCCGGCGCCTGCCGCGCATCCTCGACCGCATCGTGGCGCGCGACCGCGCGTCCCTCGACGTCGCGCGCCCGCCCGAGCGCCGCTTCATCGGCATCTGCCGCGACTACGCGCTGCTGGCCTGCGCGGCGCTCCGCCACCACCGGGTGCCGGCCCGGCTCCGCGTCGGCTTCGCGACCTACTTCACCCCGGGCTACCTCGAGGATCACTGGGTCTGCGAGTACTACGCCGGCGATCGGTGGCGCCTCCTCGACCCCGAGCTCGCCCCGCGCGTGCGCGCCCACTTCAAGATCGCCTTCGATCCCGCCGACGTTCCCCGCGACGCCTTCCTCGTCGCGGGAGACGTCTGGCAACGGACGCGCGCCGGCGCGATCAATCCGGAGACCTGCGGGGTACCGCGGATCGGCATCGTCGGCCGCGGGTTCATCGCCGCGAGCGTGGCCCGGGACCTGGCCGCGCTCAACCGGCGCGAGATGCTCGCCTGGGACGTCTGGGGCCTGCCGCTCGGGCTCCGTCCGGGCGCCGGGATCCCGGAGCCGGTGGCGCGCCGCCTCGACGCGCTCGCCGCCCTCATCGGAGCGCCCGACCCCGACTGGCTCCGCCTGCGCGAGGCGCACGACCGCGACGAGGGCTTCCGGGTGCCCCCGGTCGTGACGAGCTTCACCGCGCGCGGGCCGGTCCAGGCCGCGGTCGATCTCGAGCCCGGCCGGGCCTCCACCGCCTGAGCCGGGGGCTCCGCGGGGCCGAGCCCGCCCGTCTCCGGCCAGGCTTGTCCTGGTGACGTCTCTGGGAGTACGATCGCGCCACGAGGAGCTTCCCCGAAGCGCCAAGGAGGGCGTTCATGCTCGAGCGGCTCATCTCCGGCGACAACCACATCGACCTCACCTACTGCCCGCCCGACCTCTGGTCCAGCCAGGCCCCCTCGAAGTGGAAGCTCCTGGTGCCGCGGGTGGAGGAGCTGGAGGACGGCTGCCACTGGTTCGTGGAGGCCCAGGACAAGGGGATGTGGAACGGGGTGGGCCCCGGCTTCCTCAAGCGGACCCCCGGCACCTTCGCCCGCATCGACGAGATGGCCTCGTGCGGCTTCGAGTGGGACCACCGCGCGGGGGCCAGGCCTCGGCCGACCACCCCGGAGCTGCGGCTGGCCGATCTCGACCGCGACGGGCTCGACGCGGAGGTCGTCTACGGCTGCCTGATGATCAACGACATGATTGCGAGTGGCGACCGCCGGGCGTGGGCCAACGCCATCTACAACGATTGGGCCGCCGACTTCGCGAAGAAATCGGACCCGAACCGGATCTACCCGCTGGCGATCGTGCCGAACAACGACCCCCAGGTGGCCGCCGCCGAGGTCCGACGCTGCGCCAAGATGGGGCTCAAGGGCGGCGACCTCGGCTTCAAGTCGATGTCGATCCCGCTCTACCAGCACGACTGGTATCCGCTCTGGGAGGCGGCCGCCGAGTGCCACTTCCCGATCGCCTTCCACTCCACCGGCTTCAAGGCGGTGCGCGCCCCCGACACCCCGGCGCTGGAGCAGCAGTACATGCTCCAGTGGCGGCTGGTGCGCTCCTCGCTCTTCCAGCTCGACACCATGGAGGTACTGGTCTCGATCATCACCTCCGGGGCGTGCGAGAAGTACCCCGACTTCAAGTTCGTGCTCGGCGAGTCGGGCGTGACCTGGCTGCCCTACGTGTTCGACCGCTTCGACACCGAGTACGAAGACCGCGCCCGGGGTCTCGGTTTCTCCATGAAGCCGAGCGACTACTTCAAGCGCCAGGGCTACGTGACCTATCAGCAGGACATGTTCCTGGAGCCGATCATCCCGCTGGTGGGCGAGGACAACATCATCTGGGGCGCGGACTATCCGCACCCGGACTGCGTGTGGCCGGACTCGCGCCGGCACCTCGAGAAGAACCTCGGCAACCTGCCCGAGCGCGTGCAGAAGAAGATCACCTACGACAACGTGGTCAAGCTCTACAACCTTCGCTGAGCGAGAGGACTCCATGACCCCCAGCGCGCTCGAGATCCCGTCGCTCAAGGGCAAGGTATCGGACGAGGAGTGGGCCGTCCGGGTGGACCTGGCCGCGGCCTACCGGCTGGTGTCGCGGTACGGCTGGGAGGACCTCGTCTTCACTCACATCTCGGCCCGGGTGCCCGGCACCGAGGACCAGTTCCTGATCAATCCCTACGGACTCTTCTTCGACGAGATCACCGCGTCGAGCCTGGTCAAGATCGACCAGGCCGGCAACAAGCTCGAGGACTCGCCCTTCAACGTCAACGCGGCCGGCTTCATCATCCACAGCGCGATCCACGCCGTCCGCCACGACGCCAAGTGCGTGCTGCACACCCACACCGCCAACGGGGTCGCGGTCTCCACCCAGCGGGCCGGCCTCCTGCCGATCTCGCAGCACTCGCTGTTCATCCTCAACAGCGTGGGCTACCACGACTTCGAGGGCCCCGCGCTCGACGCGGACGAGAAGCCGCGCCTGCAGGCGGACCTGGGCGACAACCGCTGCCTCATCCTCCGCAATCACGGGCTGCTCACCGTCGGCGAGACGGTGGCGGACGCCTTCGTGAACATGTACTACCTCGAGGCCTCCTGCCAGATCCAGGTGCGCGCCCAGTCGGGCGGGGGCGAGCTGATCACGGTGTCCAAGGACGTCATGGACAAGGGCTACGCGAACGCGGTGGCCAACCAGCGGAAGAACGGCGGCCAGGGCCGGCTCGTGTGGCCGGGTCTGCTGCGCCGCCTGGACCGGACGGACTCGTCCTTCCGGAATTGACCGGACTTAGTTGACCGATCGGGAGTCCTCGCTGCGCTTCGGCGCCGTCGCGGGCGGGCGGCGCAGCGAGGACGGGCCGCTCCTCACTGGACGCGGCCGCTTCACCGACGACCTCGACGCTCCCGGGCAGACCCACGCGGTCTTCGTCCGCTCGCAGGTCGCCCACGCGGTGATCCGGCGCGTGGACGCCACCGCGGCGCGCGTCCTGCCCGGCGTCCTCTCGATCCTCACCGGCGCCGACGCGCGCGCCGATGGCCTCGGCGCGATCCCGCCCGCCGCGTCCTTCCCCGGCCGGGGCGGCACGCCGCTCGCCTCGGCGCCGATTCCCCCGCTGGCGGTCGACCGCGTGCGCTACGCGGGCGAGGCGGTGGCGATCGTGGTCGCGGAGACGCCCGCGCAGGCGGAGGACGCGGCGGCCGCGGTGGTCGTCGCGCTCGACCCGCTCCCCACCGCCTCCGACGTGGCCGCCGCGCTCGCTCCGGGCGCGCCCGCGATCTGGCCCGACGCGCCCGGCAACGTGGCCTTCGACTGGGCCGACGGCGACGCGGCCGCGGTCGATGC
>DASZJM010000107.1:0-18990 GCA_035948165.1 Candidatus Methylomirabilota bacterium | reverse complement strand
TTGAACGCGTCGGTAACGTGGCTGACCGGCTCCACGCAGAAGAACGGGAGCGTGGGCGGGGTGAACACCACGAGGTAGTCGAGGGGCGGCCCCGCGGTCATCAGGAGGCTCGCGCCGCGCTCGGGCCACTCGATGAGGGCGTACCGGCTCCAGCCCACGAAGCAGTTATCGAGGGTGGCGTCGTCCACCGCGACGCCCCGCGACGGATCGCCGCCAGCCGGCGCCGGGGCGAGCGCGGTCGGCATCGTCTCCGCGTCGGTGAGCCAGACCGGCCCCACGTCTGCGGCGATCGTCGCCCGCGGGGTGCGCGGGAAGTAGGGATGCCAGCCGAGCCCGGCCGGCATCGGGCCGTCGGCCTCGTTGGTGAGGGTGATCGCCACCGTGAGGCTCGTGGGCGAGAGCGTGAAGCGCTGGGTGGCGCGATAGGCCCACGGCCAATCGTCGGTCGCGTGCCGGTACTCGAGCCGGGCCTCGGTTGGCCCGGCCTCGATCGTTCGCCATCGCGCCTGCCAGCCGTGGCCGTGGATGGCGTGACGCTCGGGCGGCCGGTTGAGCGGCAGGGCGACCGCGCGCCCGCGGAACACGAAGCGGCCCTCGCGGATGCGGTTGGAGTAGGGCACGAGCGGGTACGCGGCCATCACCGGCGCGGGGCGCAGCCACTCCCAGGTGGCGCCGTCGCGCTCGAGCCAGTAGCGCGTGACCGCGCCCCCGATGGACGGCGCGAGGGTGAGGCCGGCGCCGTCCGCCCGCAGGGTGATCGGCTCCATCGCTCTCGCCCGCGAGCCTAGCATGGCCGGCAGCTGTGCTAGCGTGAGCGCGGGAGGGCGCCCATGGTCCGCTATGCCTCGTACCCCAGCCTGGAAGATCGCGTCGTGTTCGTCACCGGCGGCGGCAGCGGCATCGGCGCGTCGATCGTCGAGCACCTGTGCGCGCAGCGCGCGCGCGTGACCTTCGTGGACATCCAGCGCGAGGTCTCCGAGGCGCTGGTGGCCCGCGTCGCGGCGCGCGGGCTCCCGGCTCCCTCTTTCATCGCGTGCGATCTGCGCGACATCGCGGCGCTGCGCGCGGCGGTGGCCGCGGCCGAGGCGCGGCTCGGTCCGATCCGGGTCCTGGTGAACAACGCGGCCCACGACGAGCGCCACGCGATCGAGGCGGTGACGCCCGAGTACTGGGACGACCGCTTCGCAGTGAACCTGCGCCACCAGTTCTTCGCCACGCAGGCGGTGGTGCCGGGCATGGCGGCGGCGGGGGGCGGCTCCATCATCAACTTCGGCTCGACGTCGTGGCTGGTCGGGCAGGGCGGCATGCCCGCCTACCTGAGCGCGAAGGCCGCGGTGGCCGGCCTCACGCGGGCGCTCGCCCGCGACCTCGGGCCGCGCAACATCCGGGTGAACGCGGTGGTCCCGGGCTGGATCATGACCGAGCGGCAGATCACCCTCTGGCTCACTCCGGAGGGCGAGCAGGAGCTGATGCGGCGGCAGTGCCTCAAGCGCAAGCTGGTGCCGGAGGACATCGCCCGCGTGGTCTGCTTCCTGGCCGCCGACGACAGCGACGCGTGCACCAACCAGAGCTACGTGGTCGACGGCGGCTGGGTGTAGCGCGGGCCCCGACTACTCGGGCGGGCGCGCGGCCCGGTCCGGGGTCAGGCTCGCGGTGGTGCGCATCACCCGCTCGTAGTAGTCGAGATGGCGCAGGCCGGCGGCGGCGTCCCGGTCGAGCAGGACGGTCACCTGCGGGTGGAGCTGGAGCGCGGAGGCGGTGACCGACGCGGTCACCGGGCCCTCGACCGCCCGCGCCACCGCCTCGCGCTTCGCGGCGCCCGCGCCGAGCAGGAGGATCTCGCGCGCCTCCAGGATCGTGCCGATGCCCATGGTGATGGCGCACTCGGGGACCCGCTCGCCCGCGCCGAAGAGACGCCGGTTGTCCTCCATGGTCGCCTGGGTGAGGGTCTTCACCCGGGTGCGCGAGGCGAGGCTCGAGGTTGGCTCGTTGAAGCCGATGTGGCCGTCGCGCCCGATGCCCAGCACCTGGAGGTCGATGCCCCCCGCGGCCGCGATCTGCCGCTCGTAGTCGGCGCAGTAGGCCTCGAACTCGGCCGCCACCGTCCCGTCG
Organism: Candidatus Methylomirabilota bacterium; assembly: GCA_035948165.1. Lineage (GTDB taxonomy): Bacteria > Methylomirabilota > Methylomirabilia > Rokubacteriales > CSP1-6 > CAMLFJ01. Next base: position 16,878 of record DASZJM010000107.1, on the reverse strand, counting down.
GGGACGTGGACCTGCGCGGGCGGCACGTTCACGTGATCGAAGAAGGCCTCCCGCATGAAGCGGTGGAAGCTGCGGGGATGCGACGGGGCCAGCCCCAGGTACTCGTCCAGGTTGAAGGTGGTCACCCGAGAGAGGTCGAGCGCGTCCTCACGGTGCAGGCGGATCAGCTCGCGGTACATCCCGAGCGGCGTGCTGCCGGAGGCGAGGCCCAGCGTGATGGCCGGCGTCTCGCGGATGCGGTGGGCCACCATGCGCGCGGCCTCGCGGTCGAGCGCGGCCGGGTCCGGGAGCAGGACTACGAGCATCGCAACCCGAGCGCGCGTCGGGGCATGCGGGCTATTCTAGCAAGGGGTAGAAAGGAGGAACCATGTTCGGCTCCGCTACCGTGGACATCGCCATCGGCCTCGTCTTCGTGTACCTGGTCCTGAGCCTGGTCGTCACCGCCGCGCAGGAAGTCCTCGAGACGATCATCAAGCTCCGCGGCGCGCATCTCGCGAAGGGGATCGCGAAGCTGCTCGGCGCGGCGCGGGCCCGCGAGTTCTTCGCGTCCGCTCCCGTCGCCGCGCTCTCCCCCGATCGCTGGTTCGGCGGCGGCACCCGGAAGCCCTCCTACATTCCCGCCCGCACCTTCGCGACCGTCGTGCTCGACATGATCGTGCCCGCGACCGCGGCCGGTCCCCGCACCCTCGCCGCGGTGCAGCGGGCGGTCGAGGCCACCGCGGACCCCGATCTCAAGCGATCGCTCACCACGCTGCTCGACGGCGCCCAGACCCTCGACGAGGTGCAGGCGCGGCTCCAGCGGTGGTTCGACGATCAGATGGATCGGGTGAGCGGCTGGTACCGGCGCAAGGCCCAGGTGATCACCCTCGCGCTGGGGCTGCTCGTCGCGGTCGGCATGAACGCGGACACCCTCGCCATCGTTCGCTCGCTGTCGAACGACTCGACGGTGCGGGCCTCGCTGGTGGCGCAGGCGCAGGAGGCGGCCAAGCAACCGCTGCGGTCGGCGACCGCGGACGACATGAAGCGGGAGGCCGACGCCCGCGCCGCCGACACGAAGGCGAAGATCGAGGCGGCCCAGGGCCTCGGCCTGCCGGTGGGCTTCGGCTGGTGGAACGACGTCCCGCGGACCGTCTCCCCGCGCGCGGCGGCGCCGGGGTGGCTGCTCACCGCGCTCGCGATCTCGCTCGGGGCGCCCTTCTGGTTCGACATGCTGGGCAAGGTGGTCTCGATCCGAGCGGCCAACAAGCCCGACGAGAAGCGGAGCTAGCTAGACCGGCCGGTCGCCCTTCACGGTCACCCGGTGGCCGTGGCGTCGCTGGGGGAAGTAGTCCCACATCGCGTGGTGCTGGGCGCAGCGGTTGTCCCAGAACGCGACCGAGTTGACCCGCCAGCGGAAGCGGCACTGGAACTCCGGCGTCTCGATGTGCTGGTAGAGGAAGCCGAGCACCGCCGCGCTCTCGCCGCGGGGGAGCTGCACGATCCGGGTGGTGAAGGTGCGGTTGACGAAGAGCGCCTTGCGCCCCGAGACCGGGTGGGTGCGGATCACCGGATGCTCCGCCTCCGGGAAGGTCTTGCCCTCGTCCTTCACCCCGTAGCGCCCGCGGTAGACGTGCTCGCCCCGGTGAACCGCGGTCATGCCGTTGAGCAGGCGCTTCATGGCCGGAGAGAGCGCCTCGTGGGCCGCGTACATGCTCGCGAACAGGGTGTCGCCGCCCACCGGTGGCAGCTCGTGCATGTAGAGGATGCTGCCCATCGGCGGCTCGGGATCGCAGGAGACGTCGGAGTGCCAGGTCTCGCCCGCCACGTGCTTGGAGTTCTCGTCGGCGTGCACGACGAGGATCTCGGGATGCCCCTCCACCAGGCCGGGCGCGGCGGGATGCACCGCGAGCTCGCCGAAGCGGCGGCCAAACGCCTTCTGCTGCTCCGGGGTGAGATGCTGGTCCCGGAAGAAGATCACCTGGTTGTCGATGAGCGCGTCGTGCACCTGCTTGAAGGTGGGCTCGTCGAGCGGGCCGGACAGGGGGCCCGATCCTGCGCCGCGCCGGCCGCGTCGTCAAGCGCCCGGGCGGGCATCGACAACCCGGCGCGATCGTAGTAGAGAGGGGCCGGGAGGACGGGACGACATGGCGGGCACGGTCGGATTCGTGGGGCTGGGGGCCATGGGCGGCCCGATGGCGCAGAACCTCCTCAAGCACGGCTTCTCCCTGGTGGTGCACGACGTCGACCCGACGAAGGCCGCCCTCTGGCGCGGGCGCGGCGCCGCGGTGGTCGGATCCGCCGCCGACGCGGCGGCGGGGGCCGACCGGACGATCTGCATGGTGGAGACCACCGCGCAGGCCGAGGAGGTCATCGCGGGCGAGCGGGGCGCCATGCACACCGCCCGTCCCGGCCACGTCGTGATCTGCATGAGCACCGTCGACCCGCTGGCGGTGCGCCGCCTCGGCGAGCGTCTTGCCGCGCGCGGCATCGCCATGCTCGACGCGCCGGTCAGCGGCGGCACCGAGCGCGCCCAATCGGGGGAGCTGTCCATCATCGTGGGCGGCGCCGCCGCGACGGTCGCGGCCTGCCAGGATCTCTTCCGGGCCATGGGGACGCGCATCTTCCACGTGGGCGATCTCGGGCAGGGGCTCGCGATGAAGCTCGTCAACAACATGCTGAACCAGGTGAACACGGTCGCGGTCGCGGAAGCGCTCGTGCTGGGCGTGAAGGCGGGGCTCGATCCGCGCGCGATCTACGACGTGGTGCGGGTCAGCACCGGCAACAGCTGGGCATTCGAGGCCCACGTGCCGCGCATCCTCGCGCGCGAGTTCGCGCCCGGCGGCACGATGGACATCGCGTTCAAGGACCAGGAGCTCGAGACCGCGTTCGCCAAGCAGCTCGGGGTGCCGGTGCTGCTCGCCAACGTGTCCCAGCAGGTCTACCAGATGGCGCGCGCGGCCGGGCTCAACAAGGAAGACGGCTCCGCGGTGATCAAGGTGCTCGAGCAGCTGGCCGGCGTCCGCGTCGGCGGGGAGGCCTAGCGCGATGGCGACCTACGTGCTGGTGCACGGCGCCTACCAGGGCGGCTGGATCTGGAAGCCGGTGGCAGAGCGGCTCCGCGCCGCCGGGCACGCGGCGTACGCGCCCACGCTCGACGGCTGCGCCGAGCGGCAGGACCAGGTCCGCCCCGGCATCACGGTGGACACCCACGCCCGCGAGGTGGCGCGGCTGCTCTTCTACGAGGACGTGCGGGACGTGGTGCTGGTGGGCACCAGCTCGGGCGGCATGGTCATCTGCCGGGTCGCGGAGCTGGCCGGCGAGCGCCTTGCGCGGCTCGTCTTCGTGGACGCGCTGGCCCTGATGCCGGGCGAGCGCGTCGCCGACATCGTGAGCCGCCCGGCCGGCGACGTCACCGCGGTGACCATCTCGCCCACTCGGGCGGACGCGGAGGGGCGTATGTTCGCCGACCTCGCGCCCGCCACCCGGGCCTGGGCGCTCGCGCGTTACACCCCGCACCCCATCGCCGCGCTCGAGGCGCCGATGGAGCTGACCACGTTCTGGGACCGGGCGTGGACCGCCTCGGTGGTCCGCTGCCGGCGGGCCCGCAACCCTCCCGTGGCCCACCAGCGTCGAACCGCGGAGCGGCTCGAGGCCTCCTACTCCGAGCTCGACACCGGGCACTATCCGATGCTGAGCGAGCCCGACGAGCTGGTGCGGCTGCTGGGCTGAGACCCCCCCGGCCGGTCTCCCCGGTTCTCCCTGGTCCCCAGCCGGGTCCGGGCCGGGACGCTCCGGCCCCCCCGGCCGCCCCGGGGCGCACCGCGTCCCCCCGATGCCCACCGAACGATGGCGCCCGGCCCAGCTCGCGGTAGACTGTTCGCCATGTTGCTGGACCCGGTGCTGTGGCTCTTCGTCCTCTCGGTCGGCCTGGTGGTGGTCGGCGTGCTGGGCGTCGTGGTCGCCACCCGCCGGGCCCGCCGGGGCGAGCGGCTCGGCCTGCCCGGCATCGAGCCCGACCTGGGCTCGGACTTCGCGCGGATCCACGAGCTCAACACCGAGGTCAAGCGACTCGGCGACGAGTGCGATCGGCTGCTCGCCGAGCGGGACGAGCTCGAGGCGGTGCTCAATCGCCTCGCGGTCCTGCTCGAGCGGGCGGACCGCGCCGCCGCCGGCATTCCCGCCTCCCACGGCCGCTGACCCGCCGTTTCACAACGCGGCCCGGCCGGGGTCTCAGCCTACGAAGCACGAGACCACCAATCCGGGAGGGCCCGCATGAGCGACACGACGAGCGAGAAGGCCACGCTGTTGCGCGACGCCGACCAGGCATTCGCCGAGCTGCGCGAATCGATCCAGGGGCTGAGCGACGAGGAGATGCGTCGCGTCTGGCTCGGGACCTGGGGCGTGCGTGAGATCCTCATCCACGTCTCGGGCTGGCACGACGAGATGATCTCCGCCCTCGGTCGGGTGGGGCAGGGCCAGGCCGGCTATCCGGCCGGCACCTATGACGACTTCAACGCGTGGAACGCGCGGTTCGTCGACCGCAAGGCGGGCGTGAAGCCGGCCGACGTGGTCGCGGAGCTCGACGCGTCCCACCGTGCGTTCGTCGCGGCCGCGGCGCAGGTGCCGGAAGCGTTCTTCGCTCCGGGCGGCCCCGCGCGGGATCCCTTCGAGGGCGCCGGCGCCGGGCACTACCGCGAGCACGCCGCGCAGATCCGCCAGTGGCGAGGCCGGTGACCGGCTTCGCCCTCTTCGAGACCGCGATCGGCTGGTGCGGGATCGCGTGGGCCCCGCGCGGGATCGTCGGCGTGCAGCTCCCGGAAGGGAGCGCACCGGCGACCCGGGGGCGGCTGCTCCGCCGCTTTCCGGGTGCGCGGGAGGCGCCGCCGCCCGCCGACGTGAAGCGCGCGATCGACGACGTCACCGCGCTCCTCCACGGTGAGCCGCGCGCGCTCGACCGCGTGGCCCTCGACATGGAGGACGTGCCCGAGTTCAACCGGCGCGTTTACGAGGTGGCCCGCACGATCCCGTGGGGCGCCACCCTCTCCTACGGCGAGATCGCCCGGCGGCTCGGCGATCCGGCCGCCGCGCGCGACGTGGGACAGGCGCTCGGCCAGAACCCATTCCCGATCGTGGTCCCGTGCCACCGCGTGCTCGCGGCGGGCGGCAAGTGGGGCGGCTTCTCGGCGCGGGGCGGGGTGGCGACCAAGCGGCGCCTCCTGTCGATCGAGGCGGCGCAGCGGCCCCTGCTCGACGACTAGCGCGGGCCCTTCACGGCTCGCGCAGCAGCCGGCCGAACCCCGGCACCGCGTCGGGCACGCCCGCGAGGCGCAGCGCCCGCCAGAGGCAGGCCTGGTTGCTGCTGATCACGGGCTTGCCGAGCTCGCGCTCGAGGGTCTCGAGCACCGCCACCGTGGGCAGACCGGTCCCGCTGAGCAGCACCGCCTGCGCGTCCGGCGCGTCGGCCCGGCGCGCCAGCTCGTGCGCGCGCTCCTCGCTCTCCGCGTAGATGTCGACCACGTCGGTCAGCCGATGGTAGCCGACGATCTGGAAGCCCGACGCCTCCCAGTAGGCGCGCCCCTGCCGGCTGATCGACTCCGGGTAGGGTGTGCCGAGCGCGAGCCGGCTCACCCCCAGGTGACGGAGCGCGTCGCGCACCGCGTGGGCGGCCAGGAGCGCGGGCGCGCCGCCGAGCCGCGTCACGCGATCGACCAGCGGCTGCTCTCCGCCCACCCCGACCGCGTAGCTCGACGCGGTGTGGGCGAGCACGATCACCGCCGGGCGCACCTGGCCGAGCGCGGCGGTGGGCCCGTCGAGCCCGTCGCGATAGGCGCGGGTGCGCTCCTCCATGCCGGCGGCGCCGCCCGCGGGGCCGTCCGGCGGCGGCGACTGCAGCCGCGCGAAGTGCAGGCTGACGCCGTCCGGCACCATGCGATAGAGCTCGGGCTCCACGGTGGGATTGCCCGGAGGCACCAGGATCCCGATGCGGGCCCGCCGGCCGAACATCAGGCCGAGCCCTCCGGGGCCGCCGGCGCGGTGCCGGAGAGGCCCACCATGCGGACGAAGTTCGCCACCAGGGCCGGGCTGTGGAAGGTGCCCACCCGCTCGGTGAGGACCTTCACCGCGAACTCGCGCGAGCGCGCCTTGGCGTAGGGGCGCGTCGTGCAGATCGCGTCGTAGACGTCGGAGATGGCGGTCATCTGGCTCGCCAGGGTGGGCCGCCGTCCCACGCGCGGCACCGGGTAGTTGACCTGCCCGTCGTAGCGCATGTGGTGCTCGTAGGCCACCAGGATCGCGAGCGGGTGCGCGCCCTCCACCCCGCAGAGGTGGGTCGCGCCCTCCTGGGCGTGGCTCATCATGATGCGCCACTCGTCGCCCTCGAGCTTGCCGGGCTTGTTCAGCACGTCGAGCGGGATCTTGAGCTTGCCGATGTCGTGCAGGAACGCGGCGAGCCCGATCGCGTGCAGGCGCGCGCCCTCGATGCCGAAGGAGCGTGCCTGGGCCAGGGTCAGGAGCGACACGTTCACCGAGTGCACGAAGGTGTAGTCGTCGTGCGTCTTGAGCGGGGCCAGCGGCAGGATCTCCCGGGTCGCGCGCTGGAGCGCGTCCATGAGGCTCCACACCACCTGCTCGAGGCGCACCAGGCCGCCGCGCCGGTCGGTGCGGAACTCGGTGAAGGCGTCGCGCGCGCCGTCCACGCTCTGCGTGGTCAGCGCGTCGATCACCGAGTCGTCGGCGGGCCCCCCGCCGCCCGGCCCCGCGCCCACGCCGGGTCCGGGGCCCTCGATCGGCGAGGTCTGCAGCTCCACGCGGCCGACCACCAGGTGCCGCGTCGAGACCGGCGTGCCGCCCCGGGCCATCGGGGTGAGGAAGCGCACGCACTCCTCCGCGTCGAGACCGCGGCCGAGGGTGAGGCGCTCCACGCTCCGCCGGGTCAGGGCGCGGATGAACTGCTGGTGGTAGAGGCTGCCGGTCCGCAGTGGCTGATTCTCCACCACCAGGTCCTGGCCCACCACCAGGAAGGTGATCGCCTCCTTCTGGTACTCCTCGCACGCGGTGCCGACCGCCTCCAGGATGCGGTCGACGTGGCTCGCGAGGGCGGGATGCTCGGAGCCGTAGAGCGCGCGCATGTTGATCCCGGCGACCAGGCTCACCACGAGCCGGTCGGTGGCGGACAGCGCGCCGGGGAGCATCGGCTCGCTCACGCGGAGGCTCCCGCCCGGACCAGCGCCCGGCAGATGTCGCGGATGAGGCTGTCGCGCGACCGCTCACCCCGGGCCACGTAGGGGGCGCGCGCGCCCGGGTCGTAGGAGCCGAGCAGGCGATAGGCGGCGCGCCGCTCCTCGAGGGCCACGAGGGGGAACGGCCGCTCGCGGAAGAAGCGGTCGATGCGCGGCAGCACCGCGGGGTCGGCCAGGTCGGCCAGCGCGCGCAGGGCCTTGAGCCGCAGCGACCGGCGGCGGCCGAGGACGTCCCAGCGGAGCAGGATCTCGACGAGCAGGTCGGTGGCCTGGGTGATCCCGTGCTGGCCGGAGAGCAGCACCGCCGCCTCGGCCAGCCGCGGATCGGGGTGGTTGATCGTCCGCGCAAGCAGGTCCCGCGGCACCTTGGTGTCGAAGGCGAAGAGCGCGCGGATGGCCTCGAGGCGCACGCGCAGGTCCGGGTGGTCGGCGCAGCGCAGGATCTCGCTCATCGCCGACTTGTCGTGCACGCGCCGGAGCAGGAGCACCATGTTCCGCACCACGTACCAGCGCGGATCGGCGAGGAGGCGCCGGGTCTCGGGCACGATCGCGGGGCCGAGCGAGGCGGCCAGCTCGATGAGGCGCAGCCGGCGCGCCCGGTCCGGCTCGGCGGCCAGCGCCTCGAGCAGCCCGTGGGTCGCCGAGGCGCCGAGGGCCAGCACCAGGCTCTGCACCTGGACGAAGGGCGGCCCGCCCGGCTGCCGGCTCGCGGCCACCAGCGCGGCGAGCGTCTTGGCGTCCGCCAGGTGCTCCACGAACTCCTCGAGCGCGCCCCGCCGCTCCGCCTGGCCCGGGTCGGCGGCCAGCTCGCGGATGGCGCGGATCATGGCGATCGCCTGGGCGAAGCGGCGCACCTGGAGCGCGCGCATGAACATGTCGCGCAGGCGGCCGAGCACGAGAGGCTGCACCACGTCGGGCGACGACGCGGTCATGTCGAGCAGGGTCGTGACCACGCGGCGCTCGATCGCGTCGTCGCTCTCGGTGTCCGGGCCGAAGGCGTCCGGGTCCGCGGCCAGGTCGACCGCGATGGCGTCCAGATCGATCGTGGGCTTCTGCGCGAGCAGGGCCCGGTGGTCCTCCGGGTTGTAGCGGTCGACGTCCTCCTCCCGGAAGAGCGCGGCCATCGCCGCGAAGTCGGCCGGCGGCTCCGGCAGGCCCTGGCTCTCCGGCAGGCCCTCGTGGGCCTCGGCCAGCGCCTGCGCCATCCGGAGCGCGTGGCTCGAGAGCTGGCCCTGCTCCTGCGCCAGGCGACGGAGGCCGCGGAGCACGTCGGCGGGCGGCAGCGCGGCGGCGAGGTTCGCCAGGTGTGCGCTCGATCCCTCCTCGGTGGCGAGGACCCGGAGCGCGGCGGCGAGCACCGGCTCGCGCACCTCGGCGGGCAGCGCGCGGATCAGCTGGATCACCTGCGGCGCCAGGGTCTCCCGCTCCGCGGTGTCGGCGCTCACGAGCTTGGCCGCCACCGCGGCGGCCAGCGTGTGGGCGGCCGCGATGCCGAGACGAGCCCCCTGGCCTCCGACCTCTCCGGTGGCTGGCGCGGTGCTGCCGCCCCGGCCGGCTCCGCCGATGCCTGGCCATCCGCCCCCCCTCCATCCACTACCCCCGGGCCCACTCGCGCCGGGTCCGCCCCCGCCGGGTCCACCCGCGCCCGGGCCGCCCCCGCTCGGGCCGCCCCCGATCGTCCCCACCCCCGACGGGCCCGCCCCCGACGGGCCGCCGCCCGGTGCGCCTCCGCTCCCGGGTCCGCCCGCTCCCGGGCCGCCGCGGAAGAGCGAGGCGATGGTCTCCGCCGAGTAGCGCTCGCGCGGCATCGACATGCCGCCGTGGAACAGGGGCTGGCCGCCCAGCAGGGTCTGGATGAGCCCGTCCCAGAGCGACCCATCGTCGGGGCTGATCTCGCTCACGTCGGTGGTGGTGACGAGCGCGCTGTAGTCGATGGCGGAGACGTGGATGTTGGTGATCCCGGCGTGGTGCAGCTCCTCGACGGTGAGCGCGCGGTCCCGCGCGGGCCCGGTCTCGCCCAGCAGGGTGAGGAAGGCCTCCAGCTCGCGCGGCTCGACGTCCTCCTCGAAGCGCAGCAGGCCGCCGTTGCGCCGGTAGAGCGCCCGGGCGAAGGCCCGCACCTGGCCGGCGTCGACCTTCTTGCCGCCGCTCGTCAGCGAGTCGCGGGCGATGGCGAAGACCAGGGGGCTCGCCGCCGCCAGGCTGGCCCGGAGCCGGCCGTGGGCCGCGGCCAGGGCGGAGGCGCGGGCGGGGTGTCCGGGGGGGTAGGAGGCCAGATTTCTCCAGGCCGTCACCAGGGACGACATGAGCTCGAGCAGTGTGGGCGGAGAGCCGGGTGTCTCCACGAGTCTCGCTGGTACCGGGGATCGAGTGCTCCGTCAGCAGTCTAGCCGACGCGGCCGGCTTTTCCCGCAACTTGAGCGGCCGGGCCGGCTCGCTTATGCTCGCACCATCCGATCGGGAAGGGAGAGCCTCGGGCATGAAGATCAGCGCGTTCCACCTGATGCCGCATCGCGAGCTGCCCCCGGATTTCGAGCGCCGGTATCCGAGCGTCTGGGTGACCCCGCCCTGGGGGGAGCTGGCCGACGCTCGCCGGGTCGGCCAGTACTACAACTGGACGCTCGACGAGCTGCTCTTCGCCGCGCGCGCCGGCTTCGACGGGGTGTGTACCAACGAGCACCATCAGAACGCGTACGGCTTCATGCCGAGCCCCAACCTCATGGGCAGCGTCCTGGCCAAGCAGACCAACGGCCTCGACGTGGCCATCGTCCAGATGGGGATGACCCTGCCGACCACCTCGCCGCCGGTCCGGGTGGCCGAGGAGTACGCCATGATCGACTGCATCAGCGGCGGGCGCCTCGTGGCCGGCCTCCCGCTCGGCAGCCCGATGGACGTCAACCTCGCCTACGGCATCACCCCGATGGAGCACCGCGAGCGCTACCGGGAGGCCTTCGATCTGGTGCTGAAGGCGTGGCAGGCGAAGGAGATCTTCGCGTGGAACGGGAAGTACTTCCAGCTCGGCCAGGTCAACCTGTGGCCGCGGCCGGTCCAGGACCCGCACCCGCCGGTGTGGGTGCCCGGCTCGGGGAGCATCAGCACCTTCGACTTCGCCACCGAGCACAACGTCTGCTACTGCTTCCTCTCCTACGCGGGCGCGCGCGCGGCCTCGACCATGATGGACGGCTACTGGGACGTGGTGGACAAGAAGGGGCTCGAGCGGAATCCCTATCGCGCGGGGTTCCTGCAGCTCGTGGCGGTGTCCGAGACCGACGCGCAGGCCGAGGCCGACTACGCCAAGCACGTCGAGTACTTCTATCACAAGTGCCTGCACGTGCCGCCGCAGTGGTTCGCCCCGCCGGGCAACCAGGACTATCGCAGCCTGCTCGCGGCCAATCGCAACCCGGTGCGGCGCGCCGAGGACCCGAAGACGCTCCGCTACAAGGATTTCGTGGACAAGGGCTACGTCATCGCGGGCAGCCCGGCGACTGTGCGCGAGCGGCTCGTGGAAGAGGTCATCAAGCGCCTGCACGTGGGCAACCTGATGCTGCTGATCCAGATCGGCTCGATGCCGCACGAGCTCACCCTCAAGAACACCGAGCTGCTCGCCCGCGAGGTGCTGCCGGGCCTGCGCGAGATCTGGGACGACAAGGGCTGGGAGAACCACTGGTGGCCGAAGAGCCTGCGCGGCGCGCGCCAGGCGGTGCCCGCGGCCCGATGACCGAGACGCGTACCGTCTCCGTCTGGCAGGACCGCGTGAAGATGCGCGTGCACGTGCAGGGGCGGGGCCCCGCGCTCCTGTTCCTGCACGGCCCCTGGGGCCTCACCTGGGACCCGTTCCTCGACGCGCTCGCCCAGCAGTTCACGGTCTACGCGCCCGAGCACCCCGGCACCTCGCCGGGCGACCCGGACGCGATCCACGCGGTCGACTCGCTCTGGGATCTCGTCCTCTGCTACGACGAGCTGCTGGAGGCGCTCGGGCTCGACGCGCTCGCGGTGGTCGGCCACTCCTTCGGCGCGATGATGGCCTGCGAGGTGGCCGCCCTGCGCCCGTCGCGGATCCGCCGCCTCGCCCTGCTCGATCCGATCGGGCTCTGGCGCGACGACGCGCCGGTGATCAACTGGATGCTGCTGAGTCCCGCCGAGATGGCGGCCCACGTGTTCGCCGCGCCCGACGGGGCGGCCGCCCGCGCCATGTTCGCGGTCCCCGAGGACCCCGAGGAGGGCGCGCTCGCCCGCACCCGCCTGACCTGGGCGATGGGGGCCACCGGCAAGTTCATCTGGCCGATCCCCGACAAGGGCCTCAAGAAGCGCATCCACCGCGTGGGCGCGCCGGCCCTCCTGGTGTGGGGCGAGGCCGATCGGCTGGTCCCGCGTGCCTACGCCAAGGAGTTCGCCGGGCGGCTCCGCGACACACGGGTCGAGGTGGTGGCGGGCGCCGGCCACGCCCCGCACCTCGAGCAGCCCGAGGCGACCGCGCGCGTGGTGGCCGCCTTCCTCAAGACTTGAGGAGCGCCTCCCGCACCTTCTCGAGCTCCTTCTTCTTGGCCCGGTCCATCTCCGGGAACGAGAGGTCGAGGCCGTCGAGCGTGTCCACGATCGCGGCGGCCACCACCAGGCGCGCGTACCACTTGTGGTCCGCCGGCACCACGTACCACGGGGCGTGCTTGGTCGCGGTCTGGCGGATCATCTCCTCGTAGGCGTTCTGGTAGTCGGACCAGAACTTCCGCTCCCGGATGTCGTCGAGCGAGAACTTCCAGTTCTTGGCCGGGTCGTCGAGGCGGGCCAGCAGGCGGGTGCGCTGCTCCTCGGGCGAGAGGTGCAGGAAGAACTTGCGGATCACCACCCCGTTGCGGGTGAGGTAGCGCTCGTGGGCGTTGATGTCCTCGTAGCGCTCCTCCCAGATGTGCTTGCCGACCAGCGAGTCCGGCAGCCGCTCGGCCGCGAGCAGCTCCGAGTGGACGCGGACCACCAGGAGCTCCTCGTAGTAGGAGCGGTTGAAGATCCCGATCCGCCCGCGCTCCGGGCACCGCGTGTGGGCCCGCCAGAGGTAGTCGTGGTCGAGCTCCTCGTGGCTCGGGGCCTTGAACGAGTGCACCTCGCAGCCCTGCGGGTTGACCCCGGACATGACGTGCTTGATCGCCCCGTCCTTGCCCGCCGCGTCCATGCCCTGGAAGATCAGGAGCAGGGCCCACCGATCCTGGGCGTAGAGCGTCTCCTGCATGTGGGCGAGCATCTCGGTGCCCATCGGGAGCAGCTTGCGCGCGTGGGCCTCCGACTTGACCCCGCTCGTGTCGCCCGGGTCCGCGTCCTCGAGCCGGAACTTGTGCCCCTTCCTCACGTCGTAGCGGCCGGCCAGGCGGGAGAGCTCCTTGACGATCCTTCGCGTCTTCATGGTAGAGGCAGTCTAGTACGGAAGGCGGGCCGCTTGCCTTCCGCGCCGGCGGCGCCTATTCTGGGCCACCCCGTGAACCCGGCCGGCCGTGACGCGCTGCGCGGCCCGGGCCCCTCGACCTGATCCGCGCGCGACAACGGCAAGGAGGCCATCACGCCATGAGCAGCAACACTCCGGTCGCCAGCTACAGCCTCACCGTCCGCCTCCGCATCGCCAATCAGCCCGGCATGCTGGGCAAGGTGACCTCGGCCATCGGGGAGGCGGGCGGCGACATCGGTGGGGTGGACCTGGTGGAGGCGGGCCAGAAGGAGATGACCCGCGACATCGGCTTCAAGGCCTCCGACGAGGCCCACGGCGAGCGCATCGTCGAGCGGCTGCGCGGGGTGGCCGGGGTGACGGTGGTGAACGTCTCCGACCGCACCTTCCTCATGCACCTGGGCGGCAAGATCGAGGTCAACGGCCGGGTGACGGTCAAGACCCGCGACGACCTCTCGATGGCCTACACCCCCGGGGTGGCGCGCGTGTGCATGGCGATCCACGACGACCCGGAGAAGGTCTACAACCTGACCATCAAGCAGCACACGGTGGCGGTGGTCACCGACGGCTCGGCGGTGCTGGGCCTGGGCGACATCGGGCCCGAGGCCGCGCTCCCGGTCATGGAGGGCAAGTGCCTCATCTTCAAGTCCTTCGCGGGCGTCGACGCGTTCCCGATCGCGCTCGCCACCAAGGACGTGGACGAGATCGTGCGCACCGTGAAGGCGATCTCGCCCATCTTCGGCGGGATCAACCTCGAGGACATCTCGGCCCCGCGCTGCTTCGAGATCGAGGAGCGCCTCCAGCGCGACCTCGACATCCCGGTCTTCCACGACGATCAGCACGGCACCGCGGTGGTGACCCTTGCTGCGCTCCTGAACGCGCTGAAAGTCGTCAACAAGAAGCTCAACGAGGTGAAGATCGTGTTCACCGGCGCGGGAGCGAGCGCGATCGCCACCGCCAAGCTGCTCATGCTCGAGGGCGCGCGCAACATCGTGGCCTGCGACCGGGCCGGCGCCCTCTACCGCGGGCGCGCCGAGAACATGAACTCGATGAAGGCGTGGTTCGCGGAGCACACCAACGCGGACAACATGCGCGGCACCGTGCGCGACGCGATGGTGGGCGCCGACGTGTTCATCGGCCTGAGCGGCCCCGGGGTGGTGAAGGTGGACGACCTCGGAGCGATGAAGCGCGACGCGATCATGTTCGCGATGGCCAACCCGACGCCAGAGATCATGCCGGAGGAGGCGGGCAAGTACGTGCGGGTCATGGCCACCGGCCGGTCCGACTACCCCAACCAGATCAACAACTCGTGCGGCTTCCCCGGCTTCTTCAAGGGCATGTTCGACGTGCGGGCCCGCCGGGTGAACGACGAGATGAAGCTGGCCGCCGCGCACGCCCTCGCCAACATCGTGAGCGACAACGAGCTGTCCGAGGAGTACATCACGCCCTCGATGTTCGACGCGCGGGTGGTGCCCGCGGTGGCCTCCGCGGTGGCCGACGCGGCGGTGCGGACCGGGGTGGCCCGGCGCAAGCGGGGGTAGCCTCCGCACCCGCCGCAACAAATCGCTTCGGTCTCGCGAAGCCGCTCCCGTACCATCGGCGGCATGAAGAAGGCGCTGGCCGTGCTGGCCGCGGCCCTGGTGGTGCTGGGCGTTGCCGTCTACTTCTTCGTGGCCCGGCCGCTCCTGCGTCCCTCCGAGGTCACCGCGGTCGCCGAGCGCGCCCTCGCCGCGGACGATCTGGTGCTGCTGGCCGCGATCAACGTCAAGCAGGCGGTCTTCCTCGAGCGCTGGTTCCTGGGCTCCCCCCGCGCGACGACCGTGGCAGGGGCACCGCTCCCCGCGGGGCCGGATCGCTCGCTCCTCGATCACCTCCGGGCCGCCGGGGTCGATCCGCGCCACGACGTGGATCACGCCCTCTACGCCAACTACCCGGCCGACGCCGGCGGCGCCCGGCACGCCGCCATCCTGGTCGGGCGCTTCAACCCCGCCGCGATCAACGCGTACCTCACCCGCGAGCTCGGGGCGGTCCCGCGCCCGGGCTCGAGTCCGGCGTCCTTCGACGTGACCCGCGTCGACCCCACCACCTGCCGGCCCGGCGCGGCCTGGGTGGTGACCGTCTCCCCGGAATGGATCGTGCTGGCCGACCCGGCCTCCCAGCCGGGGCTCCTGGCGCGCCTGAACGGCGCGCCGGCCGGGAGCGGCGAGACGCTCGGCTGGTGGCAGGCGCTCGCGCGCGAGGACGTGGCGGGCGTCGGGGTGCCCGCTCTCGAGCGGCTCGAGAGCGGCACCAACGAGCCGTTCACCAAGGGCGGGGCCAAGGCCCTGGCCGGCGCGGCGACCGGCTTCGGACACGTCTACCTGGGGCTCGGCGTGAAGACGGTGCCCCCACAGGGCGTCCTGCGAATCGTCATCGACGCCCGCGACCCGGCGCGCGCGACCGAGAAGATCCGAGCCTGGGAGCAGGCGCTGAACGAGTCGCGCGGCCGCTGGAAGGACGCGCTGCCGAGCGTGGCCTCGCTCTACGACAGCATCCGGGTGCGGCGCGCGGGGGAGCGCAGCACGATCGAGTTCACGGTGGACCGTCAGCTCGCGGCCAACTCGCAGCGGGTGGTCCAGGAGCTGCTGACCGCCGCGCTCGGGGGGTTCGGCATCCGCGTGAACCCACCCGGCACGGAGCCGCCCGCCGAGCAGATCGACCGCGAGCCGGTCGTGTTCCTGCCCGCGGTCGCGCTCGCCGCGCTGCCCGCCTACGATCCGCAGGCCCAGTTCGCGGAGGAGGTCGATCAGGTCCAGGGCCCGTTCGGGGTGCGGATCGGCGAGCTCCGCCTCGGCGCCGACGCGACGGCCGGCCTCGAGATCGCGGTGGAGGGCTTCGCGGGCGATCTCCCGAACGTGGGCGCGAGCGAGGACCGCGTGCGCCTGTTCGTGGACAGCGTGAAGTCCACCGGCGGCCAGGAGCTGCTGCGGCCGGAGGCGTGCGGCCGGGAGCGGAACAGCCAGCCGGCCGCGTTCAAGTCGGCGGGCGGCAAGCGCCTCCGAGCCACCAAGGCGGTCCGGCTGATCCCGGGCGCCGATCCGAAGGCGCTGCAGAGCCTGACCGGCCACGTCCAGCTCCGCCTGCCCACGCGCACCGAGGTGGTGACGCTCGCCCATCCCGCCGCGGGGGCCACCGCCGAGCGCCAGGGCGCGGCCTTCACCGTCACCGCCATCGGGCCCGGCCAGGTCTCCTACCAGATCGCGGGCGCGCCGGGCCGGCTCCTCCTCTTCCGCGCCCTCAACGCGCGCGGGGAGCCGCTCGCCTCGCCGAGCTCGTTCTCCTCCGACTTCCTGTTCGGCGAGGGCGTCTCCGGCCAGCGCCAGTACGCGGGGGCGATCGATCGCCTGGAGGTCGTGTTCGCGGCCGAGGAGGAGACCGTCGAGCTGCCGTTCACGCTCACCGACTTCGCTCCGACCGGCAAGACGAACGGGCTCGCGCTGGACCGGACGCCGCCCTTCCGGCCCTACAGCGCGCCGGCGTTCCAGCGCGAGTTCCCGCGCCCCCGCGGCGCCGGCCCGCTCGAGCCCTTCGAGCTCTCGCTCGATCGCGTGCAGTCGTTCTTCGCGCTGCGATTCGACGTCACGCTGCGGGGCCCGACCGCGCCCAACCTCGAGCGCGGCTTCGCGGGCGCCGATCTGCGTCTCACCCGCGTCGAGCTGAACGACGGCACGGTCCTGACGCCGCCCGCAGTCGAGCCGGAGAGCCCGGCCGCGGCCCGGTCGCGATGGCGGAGCGCGATGCGCTTCACCGGCTCGCCCAAGGACGGCCGCCTCTCGACCTCGACCAGCCTCTACGTCGACACCAAGGCCAAGCCGGAAGACGTGAAGGCCCTGCAGGGGACGCTGACCGTGCAGCTGCCCCGGACCCTCGAGACCCTCGCCCTCGACGACCTCACGGTGGGCCGGCAGGCCCAGCTGGGCGACCTGACCGTGACGGTGGTGGCGCGCGGCCGCAAGACCGTGACGCTCACCACCAGCCGCGGCGGCGAGCGCGTCTACTACGTGCGGCTGCTCGCCGCCGACGGGCAGCCGCTCGCCTACTTCGGCCCCAACATCACCGAGGGGCCGGCGGGCGCGTGGCGCTTCGAGCTGTCACCGCTGAACCCGCCGGTGAAGGCGGAGGTCCTCGTGGCCGGTCAGGTGGATCGTCTCACCTATCCGGTCAGCCTCACGCCTCGGTAGCCGCCGCATGGTA
>DASZJM010000106.1:0-2764 GCA_035948165.1 Candidatus Methylomirabilota bacterium | reverse complement strand
GTGCGCCCGCACCCGAACGCCCTGCGAGCACCACCTCGCTGCCCGACATGGGCGCGCGCACCGCCACGCGGATGTTGATGAACTCTACCGGCACTCCGGGCGGCGTCAGCGCGAACTTCTCGCGGTACGCGCCCTCGAAGGCGCCGCGCAAGACCGCGCGCCCTTGATCGCTGTCCTCGTAGGGCCCGACCGGCAGGGGGACCACCAGGTCGAAGCCCTGCCCCATGAAGCGCCCGTCGGCCAGCCGCTCCACCGTGGCCGACTCGAGCTTGAGCCCGGTCTCTGCCATCACCGCGCGCGCCTGCTCCTCGAGGCGCGCGAAGGCGGCCTCCAGCTCCGCGATGCTGCCCCGATCGAGCCGGATGCCGACGGTGGCCCCGCGGTCCACCCGCGCCGGCGCCACCAGGAGCCCGAGCGCGGAGGCCACCCCGGCCGACGGCGGGCAGATCACGCGCCCGATCCCGAGCTTGCGCGCCACCGAGTAGGCGTGCACCGGCCCCGCGCCGCCGGTACAGAGCAGCGCGTAGTCGCGCGGGTCCCGCCCGCGCTCGGCGATGTGCACGCGGGCGGCCCCCGCCATGTTCTCGTTGACGATGTCGTGGATGCCCCACGCGACCTTGGTGGACTCGAGCGAGAGCCGCCGCGCGAGGCCCTCGACCGCGCCGATCGCCGCCGCCATGTCGACCGCGACCTCGCCGCCCGCGAAATAGTCAGGGTTGAGATAGCCCAGCAGGAAGTCGGCGTCGGTCACGGTGGGTTCCCGGCCGCCGAGCCCGTAGGCGGCCGGCCCCGGGTGCGAGCCCGCGCTGCGCGGGCCGACCTTGAGGAGCCCGATCTCGTCGATCGCGGCGATGCTGCCGCCGCCCGCGCCGATCTCGATCAGCTCGATGGTCGAGATCCGGATGGGCAGCCCGCTCCCCTCGATGAAGCGGCGCTGGCGCGCGGCCTCGAAGCTGTAGGCGGTGAGCGGCTCGCCGCCGTCCACCAGCGAGAGCTTGGCGGTGGTGCCGCCCATGTCGAAGGCAAGCACGCGGCCGTCACCGTCGGCCTGGCCGAAGAAGGCGGCCGCGATCGCGCCCGCGGCCGGCCCCGACTCGAGCATCTGCACCGGCACCCGCTGCGCCTCGGCCACGTGGGTGAGTCCGCCGCTCGAGAGCATGAGCAGCAGCGGCGCCGGGATGCCGAGCGCGGCCACCCGCTCGGCCATGAGGGCCAGGTACTTCTGGGCGAGCGGCTTGATGTAGGCGTTGGCCACCGTGGTCGACGCCCGCTCGTACTCGCGGATCTCGGGGGCCACCTCGTGCGACGTCGTCACCGCGATGCCGGGATGGCGCCGCGCGATCAGCCGGGCCGCCTCGCGCTCGTGGCGTGGGTTGGCGTAGGCGTGCAGGAACACCACCGCGATCGCGCCCACCCCGGCGCGGGCGAGCGCGGCCGCGCGCGCGGTGACCGCGCGGGTGTCGAGGCGCCGCGCGATGCGTCCGTCGGCGCGGGTGCGCTCGGCCACCTCGAGCCGCAGCTGCCGCGGCACCAGGGGCTCGGGCTTGGTGATCGCGAGGTCGTAGAGCTCGTACTTCCGCTCGCGCCCGATCTCGAGGGTGTCCGCGAAGCCGGCGGTGGTGATGAGCCCGGTGACCGCGCCCTTGCGCTCGATCAGGGCGTTGGTGAAGAGGGTGGTGGCGTGGACCGTCCGGGAGAAGGCGGCGGGATCGACCCGCGCCTGGCCCAGGAGGGTCTCCACCCCGGCCGCGACCGCGCGCGCCGGATCGTCGTGGGTGGTGAGCACCTTGCGGCTCCACCGCGCGCCGGTGTCGTGGTCGTAGACCACGAGGTCGGTGAACGTGCCGCCGATGTCGATGCCGAGCGAGTACTGGGCCACCGCGGGCTCCCCTCAGCGCGCCTTGAGCTTCAGGTCCTCCGCGGGCGCCGAGTAGGAGAAGCCGGGGATGAGCCCGGCCCCGCCCTCCTCCACCCGCGGCCCGATCCCCCAGATGAACGCGAGCTCGTAGATCGGCACGTTGATCACCTTGTCGACCAGCGTCTTCTGGATCTGGGCGAGGAGCGCCTCCCGCTTCCTGGGATCGAGCTCCCGGCCCTGCCGCGAGTAGAGGTCGTCGATCTCGGGCAGGCTCCCGTAGGCGTAGATGCCGTTCTTGGTGGCGTAGGGCTCGATCTTCGTGGCCGCGTTGCCGAAGGCGGCGCTGATCACGAGGATCACCCCGTGGAGCTTCTTCTCGCGCCACGCGGTGAAGTAGGCGGCCCGCTCCATGGTGCGCGTCGTGGTGCGGATGCCGACCGCCTGCAGGTAGCCCTGGATGGCCTCACCCATCGAGGTGTAGGGCGGGAACGGGTAGAAGTCGCCGCCGTCGAAGCCGTTAGGGTAGCCCGCCTCGGCCAAGAGCTTCTTCGCCCGCGCCGGATCGTACGCGGGCGGCTCGTAGTGTATCGCGTACTGGAAGATGCGCGGCACGATGCTGCCGGTCAGGCGCGAGAAGCCGAGCGTCTCCGCCTGGTTCACCGCCTGGCGATCGATCGCGACGCTGGCGGCCTGGCGCACCCGCAGATCGTGCCAGGGCGACTTCGGGTCCCACTGCTCCGGCAGCTCGAGCCAGAACGCGCCCGAGAGCAGCGGCGCCTTCAGGGTGAAGCCGGGCGTCTTGCGGATGGCCTCCGCGGTCGGCCCGGTGAGCAGGTAGGCGATGTCCACCTCGCCGCTCCGGAGCGCGGCCGCGCGGGTGGTCTCCTCCGGCATCGAGCGCATCAC
>DASZJM010000105.1:0-2321 GCA_035948165.1 Candidatus Methylomirabilota bacterium | reverse complement strand
GGCGTGCTGACGTTCAAGGGCTCTGTCGTCACCAAGGCCGAGACAGGAGAAGCCGGCATCCGCCAGGCCAACGGACCGGCGTAAGCTTCCCGACTGGACGGTCGACACGATCATCCGCGCGGGCCTCGTGCTCGGCATGGCGGTGACGGCCGGGGGAGCGGCCTCTTCAGCGCCCTCGGGATCACCCTCAGCGCGCTCTTCGCCCGCTACCTCCGCTCGGGATTACGGATGGCGCGGAGCGCGGGGGGATGCTGAAAGGCCTCGGCAGCCGCGATCTCGTGTACCTCCTGCTGCTAAGCTTCGTGGCCTTCCGCTGGCTGGCGCCGCCCCTCCTCCAACCGCTGGCGGTCGTTGTCGGGATCGGCTCGCAGGTCTAATTGGATCGCATGTCCGTATGCTCCCAGTGCGCGCTACTCGGTGACGTCGGCGTCACCCCTGGTCTTTAATGGCACGACGCGAGGCGAGCCCGAAGCGGGACGAGCCCGCGATTTGCGCAAAAGTCCGCGAGGCCAAAACGTACGGAGGTCAGAACGTGTATTGGACCGCCGCATAGTAGAAGTCGCTGTCGTTGTCCTTCCCGGTCTTCCGGATGAAGTCGCCGGTGAAGAAGTGGCTATAGCCCGCGTAGCCGAGGAGGTGGCGCGTGAAGGTGTAGGTGGCGTACACGTCGGTCTCCGCCCCGACGTAGCGGGCGGTCGTGGTGGTCCCCGGGCGCAGCACGCCGCCACTCTTGCTGTAGAGCGCGTCCTGATCCGACGCCCGCCAGAAGAAGTAGTGCTGTAGCGACAGCGTGAGACCCTGGATCGGAGTGAGGGCGAGACCACCGCTCGCACTCATGATGTTCTGCCGCCCGATGTAATCCATGTACCCGAGGAACGAGTGAGCGTTCGGGTAGAGCTGATTGAACGTGCCGATGCGGCCCCGGCGGCGGTCGTCGCCGCTCGCGTAGTCGAACTCGAGGTAGACACGCGGGGCCAGCCGGGGAATCGGGACGGTATAGCCCAGCACGGCGGTGCCCATCCACGCCGCGACGTCGTTCCGGCCCACCGTCCCGAATTGGGCCGCCCCCTCCACCTCCCAATCGAGACCCGCGCCGTCGAGCGCGCCCCAGGCTCGGCCGCCAAGGGTGTGTCGCCGCTCGCGGCCGGTGGTGCCGTTGAAGGTGGCGGTCAGGTTGTCGGCGTCGAGCCAGTAGAGGTCGAGGTTGGCGGGCAGCACGTAGAGCGGCCCGCTGCCGAACACGCCGAAGAGCACGGAGTCCGAGCTGGATGTGTCGAAGCGATACTTGTCGATGACCACGAGCCGGCCCCAGAGGGGGGAAATAGTCCAGCCGGCGATCTTGGCGTACGCCGCCCCGCCGTCCCAGCTTCGCGGGGCCGTGTTCGTGAAGTCGCCCGCGCCGAGGAGCCGCTGGGAGCCGAAGATCAGCTCCTGACGACCGCCTCGCAGCGTCATCCTGGTCTGGTCGCCAAAAGGAATCACGACGTCAGCGAAGCCGTTCACCAGGTCCAGCTCGTCGACGAACGACGTCGTCCGGCCTCCCGCCAGCTCGCGGTCAAGGGCAAACGCGCTCCGACCCTCAACGAACACGCGGAAGTATGGGCCGACGTGGAGGTCGGCGAGCAGTCGGTACCGCGAAAGGAGATAGCCGTCGGAGTCCTTGGGTTGGGAGTCGCCGAAGAGGAAGTGCCCGAAGTACTCCCCGCGCTCGCGAACCTGCCCCCCGATGGTCAGCCATACGCTCTGATCTGAGGTCAGGGGAATGAACTTCAGGCGGTCCAACGGGTCGTCCGTCGCGCCGAGGTCGACGCCTCTCAGGCTCGACCAGTCCTCGTTGAACCGGCCGGCCGATCCGATCTGGTACGCGGGCCGAGTCGGCTCGGTCGCGGCCGAACTCGGCTGGGCCCACGTCCCCGGCACGTCGTAGACGAGGGCCACCGTCTGGAGCGCCAGGCCGAGGACGGCTATACTGACGCCACCCGGCGGGCGAACGGACGACGCGAAACTCATAGCAGCCTCCAATGGTGTGAGCCTTATGTTGACAGCCGCGCGAGAGGGGAACGTATCACGAACCTCGCTCGTGGAGCCGGCGTCCCGAGCGGTGCACTCGGCCGGCGACCCCGGGTATCGAAGTGTTGGCACAAAAGGCACCCGCCAGACATCTCAAGTCGGACCACACATTCTCCTGGACATGAGGACTTCCGTCGCATGATGGCCATCGGGGTGGCGGCCTCGAACAGCATCCTGATGATCACGTTCGCCAACGAGCAGCGGCGCCCGGACTTCGGCGGGCACCCCGCGCGCGAGGCGGCCCTGCTCGC
>DASZJM010000104.1:0-7967 GCA_035948165.1 Candidatus Methylomirabilota bacterium | reverse complement strand
TCTCGACCAGACCGCGGTGACGCTCGAGACCCTCGGCGCCGCTCTGCGGCCTCGGCTCGCCGCCGCGGACGCGCGCGTGATCGTCGCGGTGGACAGCGCGGCGCCGAGCGGCGTCGTGGTGCAGGCGATGCTCAAGGCGCGTGAGGCGGGCGTCGAGCACTTCCTCTTCGCGGTGACGCCGCGGTAGCCGTCGAGGCCGGGATGACCGAGACCGCGATGCGATTCCGCGACGACCCGTGGCCACGGCTGCCGTGGCTGGTGCCCGCCGCGGTCGTGCTGACTTTCCTGTCGCAGGTGATCTTCCTGTCCCTGCTCGGCCGGCCGGAGGGGCCGCCCTCGATCCCGCGGCCGGTCGACGTGCTGGTGATCGAGCTGCCTGTCGCGGCGCCTGCCGCTTCCGCGCGGCCGGCGCCCCCGGAGCGGCGCCCGTCGCCACCTCCGAAGCGCGCGATGGACGCGTCGCCCCCGTCGGCGCCCGCGGCTAGCCCGCCCCGGATCGAGGCGCCGCCCGCTCCGACGCCGCCCGTCTCCGAGGAGCCGCTGACGCCGGCGCCGCCGGCCACCGTGACGGCACCGCCGCCCGCCCCCGCGGCACCGAGCGCGGCGCCGCCGGCGCCGTCGCCGCTCGCCGCAGTGCCGCCGCCGCGCGGGCCACAGGACGGCGTGGGCGGGACGGATCGCATGAGCGCGCGCGCCATCTACAAGCCGATGCCGGAGATCCCGGAGGCGCTCCGCCGGCGGACGGTCGATCTCGTGGCGGTCGCGCGCTTCCGGGTCGAGGCCAGCGGGAGCGCGCAGGTCGAGCTGATCGAGGCCACCCCCGACCCCGACCTCAATCACGCGCTCCTCGACTCGCTCCGGCGCTGGCGCTTCTTCCCGGCCACCCAGGCCGGCCGACCCGTCGCGTCCACCATCGAGATCCGCATCCCGGTCT
Organism: Candidatus Methylomirabilota bacterium; assembly: GCA_035948165.1. Taxonomy (GTDB): domain Bacteria; phylum Methylomirabilota; class Methylomirabilia; order Rokubacteriales; family CSP1-6; genus CAMLFJ01. The sequence continues at coordinate 7,033 of DASZJM010000104.1, read as the reverse complement.
CGGTGCGATAGGATCGCCCACCATGGACCTCCGCCCGTCCCCGCGCCAGGCCGAGCTGATCGGCCGGGCCCGCGACCTCGCGCGGGACCGCTTCGCCCCCCGCGCGGAGCGACACGATCGCGAGGCCTCGTTCCCCTTCGACGACTACGCGGACCTGCGGGCGGCGGGCTTCCTCGGCCTCTGCGTCCCCACCCGCTACGGTGGACTCGGGGCCGACTACGAGACGTACTGCCTGGTCGCGGAGCAGCTCGCGCAGGGCAACGGCTCGACGTCGCTCACCTTCAACATGCACTGCCTCACCATGCTGATGATCGGCATCCTCGCCGACGTCATGCCCATGTCGCCCGCGGCCCGCGAGCGCCACGAGAAGCTCCGCGTGGCCAAGTTCCGCGAGGTCGTCGAGGACGGCGCGTTCTACGGGCAGCCCCACAGCGAGCCGGTCGAGCAGGGCCAGACCGACACCAAGCTCAGCATGGGCGGCCGCCGCTTCGGCACCACCGCGCGCAAGGTGGACGGCGGCTACGTGGTCAACGGCCGCAAGTTCTTCGTCTCGCTCGCCGGCTCCGCGCCCTACTTCGCCACCCCCGCGATCCGTCTCGGCGACGAGCCGTGGATCGAGCGGACGCTCTACCTGCAGGTGCCCAAGGACGCGCCGGGCGTGTCGTTCCCCGGCGAGTGGGACCCGATGGGTATGCGCGGCACCGTCAGCCGGGACATGCTGCTGCAGGACGTGTTCGTGCCCGACGACGGTGAGGTGCTGCCCCCGGGGATCTTCGGCGCCATGTACAACGCCTTCCCCCAGCTCTCGCCCCTGACCTTCTGCGCGACCTTCCTGGGGCTCATGCAGGCGGCCTACGACGGCGCGCTCGCCTACCTGACCGGTCAGATGGCGGGCTCGCCGGGTCTGCACACCGAGGCCTCCGTGAAGGGCCACGCGGTGGCGGAAATGCTCTTCACCCTCGAGGGCACGCGCGCCCTCTACTACCGCGCCATCTCCGAGGCGCGCATCGACTGCCCGCCCGAGGTGGTGCAGCGCGCGCGGGCCGCGCACGTCACCGTGCAGCGGTCGTCGGTGACCCTGACCCAGGAGGCGATCCGGGTCTGCGGCGGGCGGGGCCTGCTCAAGCGCTTCCCGCTCGAGCGCTACGCGCGCGACGCGCGGGCCGGCGCGCTCATGCGGCCGTGGACGCAGGAGATCGCGACCCAGCAGGCGTGGGAGGCGGCGCTCGGCCTGGGCCCCGCCTCCGCTTGACTCGCCCTGTCTGCCCGACCGCGAGCCGCCGGGTCACTCGATGGCGAAGTGCGCCTCGGTGGTGTGCCCGGTGCGCCCGTTGATGGGCAGCACGTCCTGCGGGCAGGCGGAGAAGGCGATCACCAGGTCCATCTCGGCGCGGAGCACCGCGTAGCTGCCCGGCGTGGACACCGGCTCGGCCCAGGCGAGCGCGCCCTCGGGCGTCCACGGGATGTTCATGAACAGGTTCAGTGGCGACGGGGTCGCCGGCACCTTGATGCCGAGCGCGCCGAGGCCCGCTTGCAGGTTGTCGCGGCAATTGTCGTGGTGACCCTCGACTCCGAGCAGGCGATAGCGGGGGGCGTCGCAGGCGGCCATGAGCGTATCGTGGGCGCCGCCCGAGGTGTCCTCCACCAGGGTCAGGATGGGACGGCGCTGGTTGGTGAGGAAGGTGTCGCCGAGGGCGGCCCGCAGCTTCAAGAACCAGGCGCGGCTGCACTCCATCGACATCCACTCGGTCACGTCGCTCGCGCAGAACGCCCACGTGTCCACCACCTGGAGGCCGTGCGTGTTGATCACCTTCACGCGCTGGCCCTTCCCCACCCGTGCGGCCACCCCGCGCCGGGCCGGAATCGTCTGGATCTGGGTCGTCGCCATGGCTCGCTCTCCTAGTGGCCGCTCGCCGACCGCGCGAGCCCGTGGTCCCCGCGATAGTCGGCGGGCGTCGGGGGTCGCCAGCCCGCCAGCAGGGCCGGATCCGGCTGCCAGATCTCCACCCCGAGCGGCCGGCAGGTCGTCAGGGGATCCCCCGCGTCGGCGCCCCACATCTGCACCGACAGATCCCCGTGCGGGCAGGTCGAGATCGCGCAGAGCACGTCGATCTCGGCGAAGAACTCGAGGAAGTCGCCCTTCCGGGCCGGGCTGGCCTTGACGAAGTACCGGTCGTCCGCGGTCAGCCCGGTGACCTGGAAGACGTTCAGCACGTCGTGGATATCCAGCTCGTTCAGACGGTACGGGGCGACCGCGCGCACCAGGTTCGAGTGGCAGCAGAGATCGAAGTCCTCGCCGTTGAGCATCTTGTGCACGTAGGGGTCGCAGCGCGTGCCGAGGAGGTCGTGGCAGCCCGCCCCGTCCTCGTCGCGTCCGTAGCGGATGCTGTCGTTGGTGATCGTGAGCATCGGCCGGAGGTACGGCAGGCAGGACCAGAGACGGTCGTAGGTGGTGACGTGCGCGCGGTGGAGCTGCTTCGTGCGGGCGGCCCAGAAGCGCTCGCGCGGGTTGCCGAGGCTCCACGCGTTGAAGTCGGCGACCTGCGGTCCCTCCACCGCGATTATGCGGAAGAGGTGGCCCGCCCTTACCGGCCACGCGCGGCCGGAGCGCATCGGAACCACGAACCGCTCGACTAGCGTCCGCGGGTGGGTCTCATCGGCCAGGCGATCGTAGAACGGACGATCGACCGCGATCGGCGAGCCCGGCTTCCCTTCGTAGATGACGCGTGGCTCCGGCATATCGCCCTCCCTTGGATGGCCCACAGGATAGCCCAATCCTCCGTCCAAGAAAGCCCTTGACAGCCGCCGCGGGTATCTCCAGCATCCGGCCAGGCTCGGAGCTGATCCATGTCGGTTGCTCACGTCGTAGTCACGCGGAAGGGGGACGCTATGCGCGGACGGATGGGGCTCGGAATCCTCTTGAGCGCGGTGCTGGCCCTGGCGGTCACGATGGACGCGACCGCCCAGCAGTGCCCGAAGGGCAAGCTTCGCATCTACACCTCGTGGCCGATGCAGGGCGCGATGATTCCCGAGGGCACCGGGATGAAGAACGGCGTCGACATGGCGGTGGCCGAGGCCGGCGGAGTGGCCGCGGGGTACTGCCTGGAAGTGGTCAACCTCGACGACGCCTCGCCCCAGACCGGCAAGTGGGACGGCGCGGTCGAGGCCGAGAACGCGAACAAGGCGGTCGCGGACCCGCTCGCGGTCCTCTACATCGGCACCTACAACTCGGGCGCGGCCAAGGTCTCGATCCCGATCAACAACCGGGCCCACATGGCCCAGATCACCCCCGCCAACACCTATCCCGGCCTCACCAAGAAGCAGGGCGCCGCGCCGGGCGAGCCCGAGATCTACCGGCCCCTCGGCTTCGTGAACTACTTCCGCCCGATCCCGGCCGACGACATCCAGGGCGCGGTGGGGGCCAAGTGGGCCAAGCGGATGGGGATCAAGAAGGTCTTCATCCTCAACGACCAGGAGCTCTACGGCAAGGGCATCGCCGACGTCTTCGAGGCGACCGCCAAGAAGATCGGGCTCGCGGTGGTGGCCAACGAGGGCATCGACTGGAAGCAGCCGGACCAGAAGCCGATCCTCACCAAGGTGCGGGCCTCCGGCGCCGACCTGGTGTACATGGGCGGCGTCATCGAGACCGGGGCGCAGGTCATCATCCGGCAGATGAAGGAAGTGGGGCTGGTGGCCCCGCGGGTGCGCTTCATGGGGCCGGACGGCCTCCTCGAGGAGGAGCTGCTGAAGGGGGCCACCTGCGAGGTGGCGATGGCCACCGAGATGCGGGTGACCTTCGCGGGCCTGCCCTTCGAGAAGATGAAGGGAGTCGGAGCCAAGACCTACGAGGAGTACAAGAAGAAGTTCGGCAAGGAGCCGACCTCCTACGCCCTCTACGCGGCGGAAGGAGGCCGGGTCGCGATCGAGGCGATCAAGCGGGCCGCCGGCGAGATGGAGCGGGCCAAGGACATCACCGAGAAGCGCGAGGCGCTGCGCAAGGCGATCGCCACCACCAAGAACTTCGAGGGCATCAACGGCAAGTGGAGCTTCGACGCCAACGGCGACGTCGACTACGACACCATGTCCGGCTTCAAGGTGGTGAAGGCCGACACCCCGGTCGGCTGCAAGTTCCAGTTCGAGACCATCCTGGAATAGGCACCACCCCCGCACACGTGAACGACGGCGCCGGAATGAGCGATGTGGTGGGGGGGCCTGGGGGAGGAGCGGCGCCGCTCCCCCCCAGTTAGAACAAGCCCGTGGAGTGGCATGAGGTCCTGATCCAGCAGACCGTCAACGGGGTGACCCGCGGGGCCGTCTTCGCGCTGATCGCCCTCGGCTACACGATGGTCTACGGGATCATCGGCCTCATCAACTTCGCGCACGGCGACGTCTTCATGCTGGGCCTGTTCATCTCGCTCAGCTACTTCGCCCTGCTGGGCATGACCACCACGCTGCACGGCTGGCAGCTCGTGGCGGTGCTGCCGCTGGTGTTCCTGGCCACCATGCTGACCACCGGGGCCATCAACGTGGCGATCGATCGCGTGGCGTACCGACCCCTGCGCCACGCGTTCCGCCTCGCCCCGCTCATCACCGCCATCGGCGTCTCCTTCATGCTGGAGAACCTGACCCTCATCTGGAAGGGACCGGCGCCGATCGCCTACCCCGACCTCTTTCCCTCGGTCGACATCCTGCGCGACTGGCTCGGCGTGGATTCGCTGCTCTTCGTCACCACCAAGGACGTCCTGGTCCTGGTCACCACCCTGCCGCTGATGATCGCGCTCCAGTACTTCGTGACTCGCACCCGCTGGGGCAAGGCGATGCGGGCCACCGCCCAGGACAAGGAGACCGCGCTCGCGCTGGGGATCGACGTGGAGAAGACGATCATCCTCACCTTCTTCATCGGCGGCGCCCTCGCCGGGGCGGCCGGGCTCATCCAGGGCCTCTACTACAACATCGGGATGTGGTGGATGGGCTACCAGGCCGGCCTGCGCGCCTTCACCGCGGCGGTGCTGGGCGGCATCGGCAGCATGCCGGGCGCCGCCCTCGGCGGCCTCGTGATCGGCTTCCTCTCGGCGTGGAGCGACCAGTACATCTCCGCGCGCTGGACCAACGCGATCGTCTTCGCGATCCTGATCCTGGTCCTCGTGTTCCGCCCCCAGGGGCTCCTCGGCGAGCGCGTGCCGGACAAGGCGTGAGCGACCCGGGCCGCGCCCGCCCGCTGCCCGCGGCCCTCCTGGTCACCGCGCTCGTCGCCTACCCGTTCCTCGACCGGTGGCTGCAGGCCCAGACCGTCCACGCGGTGACCGACGCGATGATCTACGTGCTGCTCGCGCTCGGGCTCAACATCGTGGTGGGCTACGCCGGCCTCCTCGACCTGGGCTACGCCGCCTTCTTCGCCATCGGCGCCTACACCATGGGCCTGCTGAACTCACCGGTGCTGGGCTCCCCGCTCTACGGCCACGCGTGGAGCTTCTGGGTGGTGATCTGGATCGCGGCGCTGGTGTCGGCCGGCCTCGGGGTGGTGATCGGGGCGCCGACCCTGCGCGTCCGCGGGGACTACCTGGCCATCATCACGCTCGCCTTCGGGGAGATCATCCCGGTGGCGATCCGCAACCTCGGCGACATCACCATCGACATCGGGGGCTGGCGCCCGGTCGAGCGGCTCAACCTGACCGGGGGCGAGAACGGGGTGAACCCGGTGGGCCGCCCGCACCTGCCCGGGGTCAACTTCGACACCGACTTCATCCCCTGGTACTTCCTCATCCTGGTCATCGGCGCGGCCTCGCTCTGGGCGATGAACCGCATGCGCGACTCGCGCCTCGGCCGCGCCTGGATGGCGATCCGCGAGGACGAGACCGCGGCCGACTGCACCGGGGTGAACCCGGTCAAGACCAAGCTCCTCGCCTTCGCCCTGGGCGCGTCCTTCGCCGGGTTCGCCGGCTCGTTCTACGCGGCCAAGCTGCAGGCGATCACTCCGGGCGCCTTCGAGTTCAACGTCTCGATCATGTTGCTGTGCATGATCGTTCTCGGCGGCATGGGCAGCCTCAAGGGCGTGATCCTGGGCGGGATGCTGATCACCCTCTTCGACCGCATCCTGCTCGCCCAGATGACCTTCCTGGTGCGCTGGATCGGGCGCTCGCTCGGCGTCGCCGTGCTCGCGAGCGTCGACCTCACCCTGTGGCGCTGGTTCTTCTTCGGCCTGGGCCTCGTCGTCATCATGCTGATCCGGCCGGAGGGGCTCGCCGGCCGCCGGGTGCGCCCTCCCGCCGCGGACGTGGACGAGCGCGAGGAAGCCCTCGCGCTGGTGACCGCGCCGCCCCGCCCGCGCGCGGAGGCCCTGCCGGCCTGGCTGCGCGAGGCCACCGCCGCGCGTGCCGGCGCCGCGCCCGCGCTCGAGGTGCGCGGTCTGATCCGGCGCTTCGGCGGCCTGATCGCGGTGAGCGAGGTGGACCTGGTCATCCCGCCCCGCGGCATCGTCGGCCTGATCGGCCCGAACGGGGCCGGCAAGACAACCTTCTTCAACCTGGTCACCGGGCTCCTGCGGCCGGACCGCGGCGAGATCCTCGTCGACGGAGCCAGCGTGGTGGGGCTCCGGCCCCACGCCATCGTCGGGCGTGGAATCGCGCGCACCTTCCAGTCGATTCGCCTCTTCCAGAACATGAGCGTGCTGGACAACGTCCTGGTCGGCGAGCACTGCCGCCTCCACGCCTCGGTGGCCGGTGCGGTCTTTCGCCCTCCCTCCGTGACCGCGGAGGAGCGCCGCGCACGGAGCCGCGCCCAGGAGATGCTCGCCTTCGTGGGCCTGGGTGACAAGGCCGACGAGCTGGCCAAGAACCTGGCCTACGGCGACCAGCGCCGCCTCGAGATCGCGCGGGCCCTCGCCACCGAGCCGGCGCTCCTGCTGCTCGACGAGCCGACCGCGGGGATGAACCCGCGCGAGACCGACAGCTTGACCGAGCTGATCGGCCTCCTGCGCGAGGAGATCGGCCTCGCGGTCCTGCTCATCGAGCACCACATGGAAGTGGTCATGGCG
>DASZJM010000103.1:0-4714 GCA_035948165.1 Candidatus Methylomirabilota bacterium | reverse complement strand
GAGCCGCCCGAGCCCCGGCCACGCGAAGATGGTCTCGGTGATCACCGCGCCGCCCAGCAGCTGGCCGGTGTCGAGCCCGGCCAGGGTCACGATGGGGATCGCCGAGTTCTTGAGGGTGTGCTTGCCGATGACGATTCGCTCCGCCAGGCCCTTGGCCCGCGCGGTGAGCACGAACTCCTCGTTGAGGGTGTCGAGCACCGAGGAGCGGGTGAGACGCGCCATGCGCGCGGCGTAGAACGAGGCCAGCACCACGCACGGCATCACGAAGTGGAGCGGGCTGCCCATGCCGCCGGTAGGCAGCCAGCCGAGCCGCACCGAGAAGAGGTAGATCATCATGAGGCCCAGCCAGAACCCGGGCACCGCCTGCCCGAGCACCGCGCCGGTCATGCCGAGGAAGTCGAGGAGCGAGCCGCGCCGCACCGCGGAGAGCACCCCCACCGGTACCGCCACGCAGAAGGTGAGCCCCAGCGCGGCCAGGGCGAGCGCGAGCGTGGCAGGCAGGCGCGAGAGCACGAGCTGGAGCGCGTCGTTCTTGTAGCGGAGTGACTCGCCGAAGTCGCCGTGGAATGCGTGGCCGATGAACCGGCCGTACTGCACCGCGAGCGGATCGTTGAAGCCCAGGCGCTGGCGGAACTCGTTCAGGTCCTTGGCCTGGATGTCCATGGGCAGGAACAGGAGCACCGGGTCGCCGCCGAGCCTCACCAGGAAGAACACCGCGGTCAGCGAGAGGAAGACGACCAGGAGGGTTTGCCCGAGCCTCGACAACAGGTACGCCCGCATCCCGGGGAGTGTACCCGATCGCCGGGCCGGCCCGGAGCGGACCGTTGCTATAGTGGGCGGGGCCCGCGCCATGTCGCTCCTCCGGGATGTCTCGGCTTCGGCGGTCGTCGCCGGCTTCGTGACCGTGCTGGTCGGCTTCGCCAGCGCGTCGGCCATCGTCTTCCAGGCGGCGGGCGCGGTCGGCGCCAGCGCGGCCCAGCTCGGGTCGTGGATGCTCGCGCTCGGCGTCGGCATGGGGCTCACGTGCATCCTGCTCTCGCTGCGCTACCGCGCCCCGGTGGTCACCGCGTGGTCCACGCCGGGCGCGGCCCTGCTGGTCACCAGCGCGGCGGGGCTCTCGATCGAGGAGGCCACCGGCGCGTTCCTGGTCTCGGCCGCGCTCATCACCCTGGTCGGCTTCTCCGGATGGTTCGAGCGGGCGATGGACCGCATCCCCATCCCGATCGCCTCCGGCATGCTCGCGGGCGTGCTGCTGCGCTTCGGCCTCGGCCTCTTCACCGCCATGAGCACGCAGCTCGCGCTGGCCCTCGGCATGTGCCTGGCCTACTTCGCGGCCCGGCGCTTCGTCCCGCGCTACGCGGTGATCGCGGCGCTCCTGGTCGGTGTCGTCCTCGCGCTGGTGCAGGGGCTCCTGCACGTGGACGCCGTCCACGTGGCGCTGGCCCGTCCGGTGTGGGTCACCCCGCGGTTCACCGCGGGCGCGGTCATCGGGGTGGCGCTGCCCCTCTTCGTGGTCACCATGGCGTCCCAGAACGTGCCGGGGGTCGCGGTCATCCGCGCCTCCGGCTACACGGTGCCGATCTCTCCGGTGATCGGCTGGACCGGGCTCGCCAACCTGGTGCTGGCCCCGCTCGGGGGGTTCACCGTGAACCTGGCCGCCATCACCGCCGCGATCTGCATGGGCCGGGAGGCCCACGAGGACCCGCGCCGCCGCTACGTGGCCGCCGTCTTCGCCGGCCTCTTCTATCTGATCGTCGGGATCTTCGGCGCCACCGTGGTGGCGCTCTTCCTGGCCTTCCCGCCCGAGCTGGTGGCCGCCATCGCCGGGCTCGCCCTGCTAGCCACCATCGGCAACGGTCTCGCCTCCGCGGTCCGCGCCGAGAATCAACGGGAGCCGGCGCTCGTCACGTTTCTGGTGACCGCGTCCGGCATCGCGCCGGCCGGCATCGGATCGGCGTTCTGGGGACTGGTGGCCGGGGTCGTGACCCTGGCGATACTGCGGGCGGCGGGCCGGCCCGCCCACTGAATCGGATCAGCGCGGCCTCGGGAGGGGACGGACATGGCGTACATGGAAGGGCGGTCGGGGGTGCTTCCCGCGGTCATCGTGGGGCTCTGCCTGGTGATCGGGTTGTCGGTCGCCGGCTACTTCGTCGGGCGGGGCGCGACGCGCTTCCGGTCGGACTCGAGGGTGGTCACGGTGAAGGGCCTGGTCGAGCGCGAGGTGAAGGCGGACCAGGCGGTGTGGACGCTCGGGCTGAGGCGCGCCAGCGAGACGCTGCAGGACGCCCACACCCGGATCAGCGCCGACCGGGACGCGGCGGTGGCGTTCCTCAAGAAGCAGGGCTTTGCGGACGCGGAGATCGAGCCGCAGCCGACCCGCACCGTCGACAAGCTGGCCCGCGAGTACGGGCAGCCCCAGGCCTCCGACCGTTTCCGCTACGTGGTCACGAGCTCGGTGGTGGTGAAGACCGCCAACGTGGACCTGGTCCGCACCGCGCTCGGCTCCACCGAGGAATTGCTCAAGTCGGGCGTGGTGCTGGACGGCGAGCGGGAGGGCGGCGCGGCCAACCCGCGGTACATCGTCTCCAAGTTCAACGACCTGCGCCCGCAGCTCCTGGCCGACGCCACCAAGAACGCCCGGGCCACCGCCCAGCAGTTCGCGGCCGACTCCGGGGCCCAGGTCGGCAGCATCCGCTCGGCCAACCAGGGCTCGATCCAGATCTTCGGCCTGGACGGCGGCGACGAGTCGGCTCCGTTCAGCGCGACCAGCACCCCGGTCAAGCGCATCCGAGTGGTCAGCACTTTCGAGTTCGAGCTGCGCTAGGCCGCACCGCGTGCCCACCGTCTTCTCGCACGCGGCGGTGCCCCTCGCGCTCGGGGTGGGCCTCGGACCGCGCATCGTCCCGCCGCGCCTGCTGGCCGCGGGCGTGCTCGTCTCGGCGCTGCCCGATCTGGACGTGATCGCGTTCTCCTGGGGCGTGCCCTACGGGTCGGCGCTCGGCCACCGGGGGTTCACCCACTCAGTCTGCGCGGCGGCCGCGGTGGCGCTGGCGGGGGCGGCCCTCTCCCGGAGCCCGCGCGCCGGCGCGGGGCGCATCGTCCTGTTCCTGTTCGTCGCGATGGCCTCCCACGGGATCCTCGACACCTTCACCGACGGGGGCCGGGGCGTGGCGCTCCTGTGGCCCGTCTCCGCGGAGCGCTTCTTCGCTCCGGCCGCGCTCCGGGTGCTCGAGGCCTCGCCCATCGGGCTCACCCGCTTCCTGTCCGCGCGCGGGATCACGGTGCTCGAGTCCGAGCTCCGGTGGATCTGGCTGCCCGCGCTTGCCCTCGGCCTTATCCTGATCGGGGCGCGTCGCGCCTGGTCCGGGCCCCACCACGGAGGTCACGCGTGAAGTTCTGGGAAGATTTCAAGGTCGGCGAGAGCACCGACCTCGGCTCGCACTCGATGACCGAGGCCGAGATCCTGGCCTTCGCCCGCAAGTACGATCCGCAGCCGTTCCACACCGACCTCGAGGCGGCGCGCCGGAGCATCTTCGGCGGCCTGATCGCGAGCGGCTGGCACACGTGCGCGGTGATGATGCGCCTGTCGGTGGAGGCCAACCGCCGTGAGGAGGCGGCCGCCACCGGCTCGCCCGGGCTCGACTCCTGCCGCTGGCTCAAGCCGGTGCGGCCGGGCGACACGTTGACCGGGCGCTCCGAGGTGCTCGAGACGTGGCCGTCGAAATCGAAGCCCATCGGGTTCGTCCGGCGCCGCGTCGAGATGGTGAACCAGGAGGGCGAGGCGGTGGTGGCGATCGTCGGCATCACGATGTACCGGCGGCGGCCCACCGGCGGGGCGGCGGCATGAAGTACTTCGAGGAGGTCGCGGTGGGCGACATCATGCGCTTCGGGCGCTACGAGGTCACGAAGGAGGAGATCGTCGAGTACGCGCGCCAGTTCGATCCGCAGCCGTTCCACCTCGACGAGGAGGCCGCGCGCCAGAGCATGTTCGGCGGCCTCATCGCGAGCGGCTGGCACACCGGGGCCATGTTCATCCGGATGGTGGTCGAGCACATGACGCCGGTGCACGCCACCACCGGGGCCATGGGCTTCGACGAGCTCAAGTGGATCAAGCCGGTGCGGCCCGGCGACGTGCTGACCGTGGAGTCGGAGGTGAAGGAGAAGGTCGAGGGACGCCGGCCGGATCGCGGGACCGTGAAGATCGAGAGCCGGATCCAGAACCAGCGCGGCGAGGTGGTGATGAGCCTCGTGTCGCTGGTGATATATCTGAGGCGGTGACCCGTGCGAGGCCTCGTCGCCTTCAACCTGTGGCGGTGGATCGAGGAGAACCGGGCCACCTTCGAGCCGCCGGTCGGCAACAAGGTGATCTGGGAGGACTCGCAGTTCACCGCGATGGTCGTCCGCGGGCCGAACGCCCGTCGCGATTTCCACGTGGACCCCTCCGACGAGATCTTCTACATGCTCCGGGGCGCGATGCGGCTCGAGTACGTGGAGGATGGGCGGCGGCACGAGCGGATCATCCGCGAGGGCGAGATGTGCCTGCTGCCCGCCCTCGTGCCGCATTCGCCTCACCGCCCGGCCGACACCTGGGGGCTGGTGATCGAGGTCAAGCGTCGCCCCGAGCAGACCGAATCGCTCCTCTGGTTCTGCGAGCGCTGCGATCGGCTCCTCCACCAGGTGACGATGCACGTGGCCGACATCGAGGGAGAGCTCA
>DASZJM010000102.1:0-3598 GCA_035948165.1 Candidatus Methylomirabilota bacterium | reverse complement strand
TATCGCGATCTGCCCGCGCGCAGCGAGGACGAGTGCCTGGAGCAGTTCGATTCGATCTTCACGGAGGCGGTGCGGCTCCGCCTGATCAGCGACGTGCCCCTCGGCGCCTTCCTGAGCGGGGGTGTCGACTCCACCGCGGTGGTCGCGACCATGGCGTCGCTGCTCGACCGCCCGGTCGCGACGACCACCGTGACCTTCGGAGAACGGGCCTTCAACGAGGCGCCGCATGCCCGGACCGTCGCCGAGAGCCTGGGTACCGACCACGAGGAAGTGGTCGTACAGCCGCGCGCGGTCGACATCCTGCCCACGCTCGTGTGGCACCTCGACGAGCCCTTCGCCGACTCCTCGGCCATCCCCAGCTACTACGTCTCACAGGCCGCGCGCCGTCGGGTGACGGTGGCCCTCTCGGGAGACGGCGGAGACGAGGTGTTCGCGGGCTACCAGTGGCGCTACGGCATGAATCTGCTCGAGGCCCGGCTGCGCGGGTGGCTCCCCCGACCCGTCCGGCGGGGCATCGTGGGGCCGCTCGCCGCGATCTGGCCCAAGGCGGACCGGTTGCCGCGGCCGCTGCGCTGGAAGTTCCTCCTGCGGAACCTGAGCCTGGACCCCGAGCAGGCGTACTTCCACGACATGAGCCTGTTCACCCCGACCGACAAGCGCGCCCTGCTCAGCGACGGCTTCCGGCGGACGCTGAATGGACACGACCCCTTCACCGCGTTTCGGTCTCATTTCGATCGAGTGCGCGGGCTCGACCATCTCCGGCGCATCCTGTATGTGGACCTCAAGACCTGGCTCCCCAACGACATTCTCGTCAAGATGGATCGCATGGCGATGGCGAACTCGCTCGAGGTCCGCTCGCCGCTCCTGGATCACCACGTGATCGAGTTCGCGGCCGGTCTGCCCTCGGAGATGAAGTACCACGGCCGGACGTCGAAGTACCTGCTGAAGCGCTTCGCGGAGCGGCGGGTGCCCCCGTCGGTGATCCATCGACCGAAGATGGGTTTCTCGATCCCACTTGCATCGTGGTTGCGGGGGGAGCTGCGGCCGATGGGGGAGGACCTGCTGCTGTCGGATCGCGCGCTGGGGCGGAGCTACTTCCAGGCGGAGACCATCCGCGGCATGTGGGACCGGCACCAGCGGGGCGAACGGAATCACTCGCATCATCTCTGGGCGCTGATGGTCCTCGAGCTGTGGCACCGCCTGTTCATCGACGAGAGTGCGCCGACCGACGTGGCCCCGGGCCTCCGGGGAGCGGGCCGATGATCGTGAAGGTCCGACCGGGCGACATCGAGAGCGACCGCGACGCCGCGATCCAGCTTCTGCGGCATCACGTGAACCCGGCGTACGACCGCAAGCGCTTCGACTGGCTCTACCACGCCGGGCCGGCCGGCCTGGGCCGCTTCTGGATCGCCGAGGATGGCTCGACCGGCGATGTGGTCGGGATGGCGGGTGCCTTCCCGCGGCGAATGCTGACCGAGAGCGGGCCGATCACCGGGTGGCTCCTGGGGGACTTCTGCGTGGCCGAGACCCATCGAGCGCTCGGGCCGGCGCTGCAGCTCCAGCGAGCCTGTCTGGATGATCTGGCGGCCGACGGGGCCCCCTTCTGCTACGACTTCCCGAGCCGGTCGATGGAGGCCATCTATCGCCGTCTCCGCATCGTCCCTTCTCTGCAGTTCCGGCGGCTAGTTCGGCCATTGCGGGTCAGTCATCGCTTGAGACAGCGGGGCGGCGCCTGGCTGGGCGCGGCCGGGAAGCTCGCCGACGTGGCGCTGGGCTGGGCGGTCCGCCCGCCCCGCCCCGCCGGCGGCCTCGTCGTGGCGCCGCACGCCGGTCGATGCGGAGAGGAGTTCTCGGCGCTCGCCCGGCGGGTCGGGGTGGCCCACGGAATCTGTGGCGAGCGGTCCGCCGAGTACCTCAACTGGCGGTACCTCGACAGTCCGCTCGAGCGGCACGAGCTCCTGACCGCGCGGTCGAACGGCACGCTGATGGGATATGTCGCGGTGACGCGCGAGGAGCGGGTGGCCACGCTGGTCGATGTCTTCTCGGTCGCGGACGAAGCCGTCTCGAGCACCCTGCTGCGTCACGCCGTCGCGCGTCTGTCGACGCAGGGGGTCGCGGACGTGCGGGTGGCGGTGGTGGCTTCGGACCAGTGGCTCGCCCGGCTCACCCGGATCGGCTTCCGGCCCCGGGGAGAGGCCCCGGTGGTCGTGCACGCGCTACCGGGAGCCGGGCTCGGCTCGACCATGCTCCAGCATTCGACCTGGTTTCTGACTCATGGGGATCGGGATGGTTGACCACAACTCAGGGGAGAAGACCATGAGCGATCGATCGGTGACGGCCCGCATCAAGGGCTTCCTCGTCGAGCACTTTCCCTCGGCGCGAAACCACGCGCTGGGGGACGACGAGCATCTGCTGGCGAACGGGATCCTCGACTCACTCGGGGTCCTGGATCTGGTGGGATACCTCGAGCAGGAGTTCGGCATCACGGTGGCGGACGAGGATTTGGTCCCGGAGCATTTCGAGACGCTCCGGCGCCTGACGAGCTTTGTCGAGGAGCGGCAGAGCGTAGGGTCACGGTGACGTCATGACGCTGCAAATCCGACCGGTGAATGTCGACCGCGAGCACGAGGAGCTCCTGGGAGTACTGGAGCGGAACCTGCCCGAGCTGCCGCACGCCCGGAGATTCAAGTGGATCTACCGTGACGGCCATCTCGGTCCGGCGTGGTCCTGGCTCCTGTGGGATTCCGAGGGCCGGGAGCCGGTGGGAGTCGCGTCGCTGTTCCGCCGGGCGATCTGGCGGGGGGGCAAAGTCGAGGTCTGCGGTCAGGTCGGTGACTTCGCCATCGATCCGAGCCACCGCAGCCTCGGCCCCGCGGTGATGCTCCAGCGCGCCACCTTCGGCCCGGTCGACGCGGGGCAGCTCGCCCTCTGCTACGACTGTCCCCCGAACGCGCGCGGCATGTCGACCTTCCGGCGTCTGCGGATGGGTTCGAGCGCCACCATGACGCGGCACGCGCGGCTGCTGCGGACGAACCGGCAGCTCAGCCGGTACCTCGGGAAGGGTCGGATCACCGGTACCGCCGCGCAGCTCGGCAACGCGGTGCTCCGTCTCGCCTCGTGGAGGCGCCGCCGGGGTGGCGAGCTCGAGATCGCCCTCCATCCGGGGCGGTTCGACGAGGAGTTTACCGCGCTGGACCGGAGGGTGGGCGCCGACGACGCAGTACGCGGGCGCCGGGCGGCCGAGGATCTCAACTGGCGCTACCGCGACGACCCGCTCCACGAATACCAGGTCCTGACCGCCCGGCGGTCCGGCGAGCTCGTCGGCTTCGCGGTGCTCGCCACGCATCATCAGGACTCGGTAGTGGTGGACCTCTTCGGCGTTTTGTCCGCCGGGGAGGCCGCCGATCTCCTGGACGCCGCCGCACAGCTCGGGCGCGACGGCGGACTCGAATCGGTATGCACGCTGATCTCCGCGGACCATCCGCTGACCGCGCCGCTCCGCATGGCCGGGTTCCGGGCGCGGGAGAGTGGGCCGTTCGTGGTCGCCTACGCCGGACGGGGCCAGGATGGATCCGCCTGGCGCTTGACGTACGCAGAC
>DASZJM010000101.1:0-6629 GCA_035948165.1 Candidatus Methylomirabilota bacterium | reverse complement strand
CTTCGCGTACCGCGTGGTGTCGCGCACCATGAGCCGCAGCGCCTCCTCGACCGGCAGGCGCCCCCGCGCGGCCAGGGCCAGCGGGCGATAGCCGATGCCGTCCATCGGCGGGCGCTCCGGATCGTGGCCCGCCGCGAGCAGACGCTCCACCTCGCCCATCATGCCATGGGCGAGCATCGCGCGCGCCCGTACCGCGATCGCGGCATTGAGGGCCGCCCGCGCGCGGCCGAGCCCGATCAGCACGAGGCGCCACGCCCGCGTCGCGCCGCCCCAGTCCCCCTCGGCCCCGGCCTCGGGTGCCGCGTCGCGGCCACGGTGGATCTCGATCGCGCGGACGACGCGCACCCGGTCGTTGGGGTGGAGGCGGCGCGCGACGTCGGGCGCGAGCGCGGCCAGGCGCGCGTGGAGCGCCGGGCTGCCCTCCGTCTGGGCGATCGCCTCCAGCTCCGCGCGTAGCGCGGGATCGGCGGGCGGCGCCGGGGTGAGGCCCTTCAGCAGGGCGCGGACGTAGAGGCCGGTGCCGCCCACCACCACCGGCAGGCGCCCGCGCGCGTGGATGGCCGCGATGGCGGCGCGCGCGTCGGTGAGGAAGCGCGCGGCGTGGTACCGCTCGCCCGGGTCGACCACGTCGAGGAGATGGTGAGGCACCGCCGCCCGCTCCTCCGCGGACGGCTTGCCGGTGCCGATGTCGAGCCCGCGATAGACCTGGCGCGAGTCCGCGCTCACCACCTCGATCGGGATCAGCGCGCCGAGGCGCACCGCCACCGCGGTCTTGCCGACCGCGGTCGGCCCCACCAGCACCAGCAGCGGCGGCGCGCTCACCACGTCCGCCCTAGCTTCCGCTTTATGTCGCGCAACCGCACTCGCCACCCGCCCGTCACCACGTGCGCCCCAGTTCCCGTTTTATGTCGCGCAACCGCACTCGCCGGCCGCCCGTCACCACGTTCGCCCTAGTTCGCGTTTTATGTCGCGCAAAGACAGACGGCTCACGATCGGTCGGCCGTGCGGGCAGAAGTACGGCGTCTGGGTGATGGCCAGGTCGGCGATGAGCCGGGCCATCTCCTCCCGCTGGAGTGGCGCGTGCGCCTTGATGGCGGCGTGGCAGGCCACGAATGAGAGCGCCCGATGCAGCAGCGGCACCGGCTCGCCCTTGCGCGGCCGGTTGACGTCTTCCACGAGCGACTCGATGAGACGCCGCGGCTCCTGTCCGCGGAGCAGCGCGGGCACCGCGCGCAGCACCACGGTGGCGCCACTCCAGCCCTCGAGCCCGAAGCCCAGGCCCTCGAGCGTGGACGCCCACTCGGCGACGAGCCCGGCCTGACCCGATCCCAGCTCCACCGGCTGCGGAAACAGCAGCTCCTGCGAGGCGAGCGGCCCCGCGTCCAGCTCGCGCAGCAGCCGCTCGAACAGCACGCGCTCGTGGGCCACGTGCTGGTCGATGAAGAACACCTCGTCGTCGCTCGCCGAGACGATGAACGTGTCCTGGAGCTGGCCGATGACCGCCCCGAACGCGGGCGCGCCGAACGCGGCCTGCGACTCGTGGAAGAGTAGGGTTTGGCCGGCAGGAGCACGGTCGTCCGCGCCGGACGGGCTGTCCGCGGACTGGGGGAGTGCGGGGGCCATTTCTGGGCCCCCGCTTTCAATAGAGAAGCTTCCGGCAGCAACGCCACCCCCGGTAGCCCCGACCGTCTCGCCACCACCCTCCGTCCGGAGCCCGCGCTGCGGCTGCACCACCTGATACTGGCGCAGCGCGTCCTGCGCGGCGCGGTAGAGCACCTCCTGCACCTGGCGGGGGGCGCGGAAGCGGACCCAGGCCTTGGTCGGGTGCACGTTCACGTCGACTTCCTGCGGCGGCAGCTCGAGGTGGAGCACCGCGACCGGGAACTGGTCGCGCGCCAGCAGCGGCCGGTAGGCCTCGATCAGGGTCTGGGTGAGCTGGCCGTCGCGCACCGGGCGGCCGTTGACGATCAGCACGATCTCGTCGCGGTTGCCGCGGGAGAGCTGGGGCGGCGCGATCAGCCCCGACACCGCGAGCGGGCCGTCCTTGCGCCGCACGTCGAGCAGCCGGCCGGCGCGCTCGAAGCCCCAGAGAGCGCCGACGCGGTCGCGCAGCGTCCGCGCGCGGGGGGCGCCGAGCGCGGGGCGGCCGTTGTGACTGACGCGCAGGTGCACCTCGAGATGGGCGAGCGCGATGGCCTCGAGCAGCCGCAGGGCCGCGGCCACCTCGGCGGGCGCGCTCTTGAGGAACTTGAGGCGGGCCGGGGTGTTGAAGAAGAGGTCCTGCGCCTCCACCGTCGTGCCCGCGGGCGCCGGGACAAGCATCTTCTCGCTCACCGTGCCGCCCTCGCCGCGCACCAGCGTGCCGGTCTCCGCACCCCGCGGGCACGAGAGCACGGAGAAGCGCGTGACCGCGCAGATCGCGGGCAGCGCCTCGCCGCGGAAGCCGAGCGTGGTGATCGCGTCGAGGTCTGCGTCGGTGGCCAGCTTGGAGGTCGCGTGGCGCAGCAGGGCCAGGTCGACCTCGTCGCTCGACATGCCGACCCCGTCGTCGCTGACCCGGATCAGCGCGCGGCCGGCGTCCCGCAGGTCGACGGTCACCTGGGTGCTGAGCGCGTCGAGCGCATTCTCCACCAGCTCCTTGATCACCGAGGCGGGCCGCTCCACCACCTCGCCGGCCGCGATCTTGTTGATCAGGTGATCGGGCAGCCGGCGGATCCGCGGGGCGCTCACGGGCGCGCCTTGAGCCGCTGCTGCCACTCGGCGAGCAGGTTGAGGGCCTGGAGCGGGGTCATCGCCCCGGGGTCGAGCGCGGCCAGCTCGCGCAGCAGCGGATCGTGGGCGGGCGGGAAGAGGCCGAGCTGGGCGGGCGCGCCCGACGCCGGCTCCGGGGCCACCGCGGCCTCGAGCCCGCTCCGCTCCCGCTCGAGCTCGCCCAGGATCGCCTTGGCCCGCGCGATCACCGCGGGCGGCAGGCCGGCCAGGCGCGCTACCTGGATGCCGTAGGAGCGGTCGGTGCCGCCCGGCCGCACCTTGTGCAGGAAGATGATCTCGTCGTTCCACTCCCGGACCGCCACGTGGAAATTGTGCACCCGCGGCAGCCGATCGGCCAGCGCGGTCAGCTCGTGGTAGTGGGTGGCGAAGAGGACCTTGGCGCCGCGCCCGCGCTCGTGCAGCTCCTCGGTGACCGCCCACGCGATGGCGAGCCCGTCGAAGGTCGAGGTGCCGCGGCCGACTTCATCCAGAAGGATGAGACTTCGCTCGGTGGCGTGGTGGAGGATGCTCGCGGTCTCGACCATCTCGACGAGGAACGTGCTCTGGCCGCGCGCCATGTTGTCCTGCGCGCCGACGCGGGTGAGGATGCGATCGACCAGCCCGATGCGGGCCGAGCGGGCCGGCACGAAGCTCCCCATCTGGGCCAGCAGGGTGAGCAGCGCCACCTGGCGCATGAACACGCTCTTGCCGCTCATGTTGGGGCCGGTCAGGATCATGATCTGGCAGCCGGCGGGATCGAGCGCGGCGTCGTTGGGCGTGAACGGCGAGCCGCCCGCGTCGAGCACCGGGTGGCGGCCGTCCACGATCTCGAGCGCGAAGCCGTCGTCCACCTCCGGGCGGGCGTAGCCACGCTCGTGGGCGACGGTGGCGAGCGACGCCAGCGCGTCGAGAGTGCCCACCGCCCGGGCGGTGCGGAGCAGCGGGGCGGCCTGGGCCGCGACCTGGGCACGCACCTGGCCGAAGAGCTCGAACTCGAGCCGGGCGATGCGCTCCTCGGCGCCCAGCACGCGGCTCTCGTACTCCTTGAGCTCGGCGGTCACGTAGCGCTCCGCCCCCACCAGGGTCTGGCGGCGCAGGTAATCGGCCGGCACGCGAGCGGCGTGGGCGTTGCTCACCTCGATGGCGTAGCCGAAGACCCGGTTGAAGCGGACCTTGAGCGAGGAGATGCCGGTCCGGGCCCGCTCGCGCTGCTCGAGCGAGGCGATCCACTCCTTGCCCTGCCGCGCGGCGTGCTTCAGCTCGCGCAGCTCGTCGTTCCACGCCTCGCGGATGAGCCCGCCCTCGCGCAGGACGAGCGGCGGCTCGTCCTCGAGGGCGTCTTCAAGTAGTTTCTGAAGCTCAGGGAGCGGGGTGATCTCTTCCGCGAGGGTCGCCAGGAGCGGCGTGCCGAGCCCCCCGAGCTCCGCCGCGAGCCCGGGCAGCCGCCCCAGGAAGCCCCGCAGCGCGATCAGGTCGCGGGCGTGCGCCACCCCGAGGGCGGCGCGGCTCGTGAGGCGCTCGAGGTCCCCCACCCCGGCGAGCCGCTGACGCAGCGCCTCCCGAGAGGCGGGCGCGTCCACGAGGGCTCCCACCGCCTCCTGCCGGCGCAGGATGCCCTCCCGGTCCAGCAGGGGCCGCAGCATCCACTGGCGGAGGAGCCGGGCGCCCATCGGCGTGCTCGTGGCGTCCAGGGTCGCGAAGAGCGAGCCCTTCGCGGTCCGCTCCTGGGTGGTCTCGAACAGCTCCAGCGTGGCGACCGCGGTCGGGTCGAGCAGCATCGCCTCGCCGGTGACCAGGCGCTGCAGCCGGGTGAGGTGCGCGAGCGAGTCGCCCTGCGTCTCGCGCACGTAGGCCACCGCGGCGCCCGCCGCCTGGAGGCCCGCGGTGAGCCCGCCCACCCCGAGCCCGTCGAGGCTCGCGCCCCGGAAGTGAGCCTCGAGCACCTCGCGCGCGGCCCGCGCCCCGAAGGCGCCGCCGTCCACGCGCGTGAGCGGGACGCCGGGCGGGGCCCAGCGCGCCACCCAGGCGGGCTCCGCGCTCTGGGCCACCAGGATCTCGGCCGGGCGGCGCAGCAGCGCGGTCTCCAGCAGCGCCTCGCCCGTGCCCGGCTCCTCACCCACCCAGAAGTCGCCGGTGGAGACGTCGATTAGCGCGACCCCCACCGCTCCCCCCACCGCTCCCGAAGTCGCGTGGGCGGCGAGCAGGAAGTTGTTGCGGGCCCCGTCGAGGAACTGGGTGTCGGTGATGGTGCCGGGGGTGATGACCCGCACCACGTCGCGGCGGACGATCTTGCGGCCCTTGGCCGGCTCCTCGAGTTGCTCGCACACCGCGACCTTCTGGCCGGCGCGGATGAGGCGGGCGATGTAGCCGTCGGCGGCGTGATGCGGGATGCCCGCCATCGGGATCGCCCCCTCGCCCTTCTGGCGAGAAGTCAGCGTCAGCTGGAGCAGCCGCGAGGCCACGTGGGCGTCATCGTTGAACAGCTCGTAGAAGTCACCCAGGCGGAACAGCAGCAGGTAGTCCGGGAAGCGGCGCTTCAGCTCCCCGTACTGCCGCATCATCGGCGTCAGTAGGGCGGCGGTTTCCCTCACGGAGCGAGCGCGGCGGCGAGCCGGTCGTAGGTCGTTTCGAGGGCCTCGGGGAGCACGCGGGTGTCGGCGGTCACCGGCATGAAGTTGGTGTCGCCGTTCCAGCGCGGGACCAGATGCATATGGAGATGGCCTAGCACCCCCGCGCCCGCGACCCGTCCCTGGTTCAGCCCCACGTTGAAGCCGTCCGGATGGTAGGCGGTGCCGAGCGCGCGGGTGGCGGACTGCACGAGGGCCATGGCCTCGGCGAGCTCCTCGGTGGTCGCGGCCTCGAGCGTGCCGACGTGCCGCGTGATCACCGCCATTAGATGACCGGACGCGTAGGGGAAAGCGTTGAGGATTAGGAAGGCGAGGTGGCCGCGCCTGAGGATGAGAGCCCGCCGGTCGTCACCGGTCGCGAGTGCGGCGCAGAACACGCACGCGGCCTCGGGCCCACCGGCGGTCGACACGTACGCCATCCGCCAGGGCGCCCAGAGTTGCTGCACTCGACTAGGTGTTGACGAGCTCGCGGAGGCGCTTGCCGACCTTGAAGAAGGGGACCCGCTTCTCGGGGACGCTCACGCTGTCGCCGGTCTTGGGGTTGCGCCCCTTGCGGGAGTTGCGGTGGCGGATGCGGAAGCTCCCGAAGCCCCGCAGCTCGACCTTGTCCCCTTTGCCGAGCGCATCCGTGATGTTGTCGAACACGGTGTTGACGATGAGCTCCGTTTCCTTCTTGGTCAGGCTGGCGACCTTGGCGACTTCCTCGATCAGCTCCGCTTTCGTCATGGCGACTCCCTTCGAAGGGCCGACACTGATCCCGGGCCGTCGTGACCATCGGCGGTCCGGCCCGATCCACGGATGCGACCGTACCATGGCATGTGAAAGTTAGTCAAGCAGTCTGGGTAGTTAGCCGACACCCCCTCCCCCGGCCGGTCACGGCATCAGGTAGAGGGGGGTCCGGAGTGTCTCGAGGGACGGCAGAACGCGCGAGACCGGCCCGAGACCCATCTCGTTGCTCAGGAGCCCACGCAGCGAGAATCGACGCCGGGGATAGATGACCCTCGGCTTGGCGGGCAGGCCCGCCATCTTGGCCGCCGCCTCGATCGCCTCCTCGAGGCCGCCCAGGTCGTCGACCATCTTGAGGCCCTGGGCCTGGCGCCCCGAGTAGATGCGCCCCTCCGCGAAGCCACGCACCACCTGCGGGTCGAGGCCGCGGCCCTCGGCCACCGCGGTGACGAACTGGTCGTACACGTCGTCGAGGAGGGCCTGGAGGATGCGCCGCTCCTCGGGAGTCATCGCGCGGGCGATGTT
>DASZJM010000100.1:0-5158 GCA_035948165.1 Candidatus Methylomirabilota bacterium | reverse complement strand
AGCACCTCCTTCACGCACCACTCGCCGGGCGCCGGGTGGAACGTCAGAGCCGGGTCGGGGAGGGCGGACAGCTCCGCCTGGATCGTGGCCGCCGCGGAGTGTAGCAGCGCGGCGACGGCCGCCGGAGCGAGGGCCGACGTGGTCATCCGCTCACACCTCGAACTGTCAGAATGTAAGACCTGACCCCGGCCTAGTCGCGGATCACCAGCTCGGCGACCGGGACGCCGGCGCGGAACTTCCGGACCAGCTCGTCGGGGTCGTACTCGACGCCGATCGGGTTGCGGTCGAAGGCCGGTGAGTGCATCCACGCCTGCCCTTCCTCCGCGGTGGCGAAGTTGTCGATCTGCAGCTCCACCCGGTTGCCGTCGGGATCGACGTAGTACATGGAGGTGGTCGGCCCGTGGTTGATCGACCGGAAGGGCCGGATGCCCCGCGCGGCGAGCCGCGTGTAGTTGTCGAGCAGCTCGCCCATCGAGCCGAAGGTGAACGCGACGTGGTGGAGGCCGGGCTGATCGGTGGCCCGGTAGCGGAGGTCGCCTCCGGCCAGGTCCCGAGTGGCGAGCGGGCCGAAGTCGATGAGGGCCACGCGGTGGTGCTCGTCGTCGTAGGTGACGAAGCAGAGCTGCGGGTTCTCGTAGATCACGTGGCCGTCCAGCACCGCGCAGTACCAGTCCCGCATCGCGGGCAGGCGATTGGTCTGGAAGACGAGGTGGGCGAGCTTGCTCGGTGGCATGGGAGCGCCTCCCTACTGGAGCGGCGAGAACGCCGACGGCATCACGATCTTGGTCTCCTGGGCGAGCAGCTCTTCCCCGCCGCCCGGCGGCGGCCAGACGCCGGCCTTGCGCCCCTGCTCCCGCACCTGCAGCCGCTGGTCCATGCTCTTGTAGGCCCAGATGTGGATGAAGCGGTTCGCGCCGCCGAACTCCATCCCGCCGGCCGTGACCAGGGGAGAAAGCTTGATGCGCGCCGGCAGCGCGGCTTCCCAGCGCTTCATGACCCCGGGCAGCGAGCCCGCGGCCAGGGTGTAGCGGCGGATCTCGAAGATCGGTCCCAGCGTGCCCGGGGTGACGTCGGGGATGAACGGGAACGGATTCAGCACCTCGACGTTCTGGTCCACGATGAAGTCGCGGATCTTGGGCGGCCAGTTGGCCTCCTTGGCCGCCTCGGCCCGGATGCGGGCCCGCTCGGCCAGGTCCTTGTAGCCCCACACGTGGATGATCTCGTTGAGCGGCCCGATCTCGGTGTGCCAGAAGGCGGCGAGCGGCGAGTACTTCTTCCGGTACTCGTAGGCCTCCGCGTAGCGCTTCTCCACCTCCCCGAGGCTGCGGGGCTTGAGCGTGTAGGTGCGGAACTCGTAGATCATGACCGCCCTCCTTTGGGGGACACCGCAGACCGCGTGATCGGTGACGGACTCCTCGGCACGCGGGAAGTCTGCCCCCCAAAAGCGGGCGCGTCAAGGCGTTCGCCGGTGCTAGGGTGTGGGCGATCATGGCCCGCGCGTCCGCCCGCTTCGGCATCGTCTTCCTCCCCGAGACCCTCACCGGCTGGGGCGATCTCTGCCGCGAGGCGGAGGACGCGGGCTTCGAGTGGCTGGGAGTGGCCGACTCGCAGTCGGTCTTCCGCGAGCTCTACGTCGCGCTGACCCTCGCCGCGCTCCACACCCGGCGCGTGCGCCTGGGGCCGCTCGTCACCAACCCCCTGACGCGCCACCTGGTGGTCACCGCGAGCGCGATCGCGAGCGTGGACGAGCTCGCGGGCGGCCGCGCGGTGCTGGGCCTGGGCTCG
Source organism: Candidatus Methylomirabilota bacterium (assembly GCA_035948165.1). Lineage (GTDB taxonomy): Bacteria > Methylomirabilota > Methylomirabilia > Rokubacteriales > CSP1-6 > CAMLFJ01. Next base: position 3,373 of record DASZJM010000100.1, on the reverse strand, counting down.
GGCGACAGCGCGATCTACACCGTCGGCGCCCCACCCGCGACCCTCGCCGGGCTCGAGGACGCGGTGGTCACCCTCGGGCGACTCACCGCGGGCGAGACGGTGGAGCGCGGGGGCCGGCCCTGGCGGGTGCATCGCTCGACCCGGCGCGTGCCGATCTACCTGGCCGCGGAAGGGCCGCGCACCCTCGAGCTGGCCGGCCGCGTCGCGGACGGGGTGATCGTCGGGCTCGGCCTCACCCCGGAGGTGGTGCGTCTCTCGCTCGCCGCCATCGAGCGCGGGGCGCGTGCGGCCGGCCGCACCCTCGACGACGTCGACGTGTGGTGGTTCGCCAAGACCAGCCTGGCCGACCGGCGCGAGCAGGCGATCGAGCCCATCAAGATGGCGCTGGCCGCGAGCGCCAACCACGCCTTCCGCTTCACCCTCGAGGGCAAGGGCGTGCCGCCCGACCTGCACGAGAAGATCCGGGCGCTCCAGCGCGAGTACAATTCGCACCACCACGAGATCCCGGGCGCGGCCAACGCGAGCCTGCCCGACCGGTGGGACCTCACCGAGTTCCTGGTCGACCGCTTCGCGATCGCGGGCACTCCGGCGGACTGCGTGGCCCAGGTCGAGCGCGCGATGGACGCGGGCGCGCGGCAGTTCCTGATCACCGGCTTCGTGCCGGACCCGCGCGCGTTCACGCGCCGGTGGGCCCGGGAGGTCGCGGATCGCGTCACCGTGTGATAGGCTCGCCCGCGTCGCGCCCATCCGTGCGGTGCACAGCGTCGTCACCACGGAGAGACTCATGACCACGCGCAGAGCGTTCCTCGCCGAAGCCGCCGGCGCCGTCGCGGGACTCGCGTTCGTGGGCTGCGACCTCCTGAAGGCGCGCCCCGCCGCCGCGCAGGCCTCGCGCCGGATGGTCACGGTGGCGGGCCGTCGCGTCAAGACCATCGACGTGCACGCGCACGCCGCGGTCCCCGAGGCGATGGCCCTGATGAGCCCGCCCGCGAGCCCGCCCGGCCTCCTCCCGAAGCTGCTCATGGGCGCGCCGCAGGAGCGGCTCGCCCTGATGGACGCGCAGGGCATCGACGTGCAGGCGCTCAGCATCAACCCCTACTGGTACAAGGCGGACCGTGAGGTCGCGACCCGGATCTGCGAGATCCAGAACGAGAAGCTCGCCCAGATCTGCGCGGCCAACCCGGAGCGCTTCGTGGCCTTCGCCAGCGTGGCGCTGCAGCATCCCGATCTCGCGGCGGCCCAGCTCGAGGAGGGCGTGAAGAAGTACAACCTGCGCGGGGCCGCCATCGGGGGCAGCGTCGACGGCCTGGAGATCTCCGATCCCCGGTTCCACCCGTTCTGGGCCAAGGCCGAGCAGCTCGGGGTGCTGGTGTTCATCCATCCGCAGGGCACCGCGGAGCTGAACGCCACCACCCGCTTCAAGGGCAACGGCGGGCTCGACAACGTGATCGGCAACCCGCTCGAGACGACCCTCGCCCTCTCGCACCTCATCTTCGAGGGCACCCTCGACCGCTTCCCGGGGATCAAGATCTGCGCCGCGCACGGCGGCGGGTTCCTCCCCTCCTACGCGGGCCGCTCCGACGCCGGCTGCGTGGTCGTCCCGGCCCGGTGCGGGCTACCGCTCAAGAAGAAGCCCTCCGAGTACCTCCGCCAGCTGTACTACGACTCGATCGTCTTCACGCCGGAGGCCCTGCGTCACCTGGCCGCCGAGATCGGCCCGGGCCAGATCGTCATGGGCACCGACTATCCCTATCCCTGGACGAGCACGTCGGTGAACCACATCCTCGACACGCCCGGCTTCAGCGACGCCGAGCGCGCCGCGATGCTGGGTGACACCGCGGCCAAGCTGCTCCGGATCTGATTCTCGCCGCGTTCCGCGTCCGCAGCTTTCGCTACCAGTGGCCTGCCGACCTCTTGACGTCGTGGGCCTCCGAGATGGAGTCGATCATCCTCGGCTGGTACGTGATGGTCCACACCGGCTCGGTGCTCCTCCTCACCGTCTTCGGCTCGCTCCAGTTCCTCGGCACCCTCGCCGCCCCGATGTTCGGGGTGCTGGGCGATCGGGTGGGCGCCCGCCTCATGCTGTGCGCGATGCGCGGCATCTACGCGGGCCTCGCCGCGCTCGTGATGGTGCTGGCCGCCACCGACGTGCTCGGCCCGGGCTGGGTGTTCCTGGTGGCGGGGCTCAACGGGATCTTCCGGCCCAACGACCTGGTGATGCGCAACTCGCTCATCGGCGAGACCATCCCGCCCGATCACCTCCTGGAGGCGGTCGGCATGTCGCGCGCCACCATGGACTCGGCGCGGGTGGGCGGCGCGCTCGCGGGCGCCGGGCTCTCCACCCTGCTCGGCCTCCCGGTCACCTACGTGTTCGTCACCGTCCTCTACCTGGCCGGCCTCGCGCTCACGCTCGGGGTCGCGCGACGGCCGCCGGTGGCGGACCCGAGCGCGGCCGCGCGCAGCGGGCGCGTCGAGCGGCCGGCGGCCGAGCACCGAGTGACCGCGCCCACGCGATGGGGCGAGCTGAAGGACGGCCTGCGCTACGTGCTGACCACGCCCCGCCTCCTCGCTCCGATGTGGCTCGCGTTCCTCATCAACCTGACCGCCTATCCCGCCTCCGGCGGGCTCCTACCCTACGTGGCCCGGAGCGTCTACCACGTCGACGCCACCGGCCTCGGCTGGCTGGTGGCGAGCTTCTCCCTGGGCGGCCTCCTCGCGTCGATGACCATGGTCACCACCGGCGGATGGCGGCGGCCGGAGCGCGCGACCCTCGTCTACACCGCGGTGTGGTACGCGCTGCTGCTGGGCTTCGGCCACCTGCGGAGCGTGGGACCGGCGCTCCTGCTGCTGCTCGCGGCCGGCTTCGCGCAGAACGTGGCGATGATCTCGATGACCGCCACCCTGATCACCGCGGCGGGCGGCCGCTTCCGCGGGCGGGTGATGGGGGTGCGGACGCTGGCGGTCTACGGCCTGCCGCTCGGCCTCATGGCGTCGGGCGCCCTCATCGAGCGCATCGGCTACCCACTCACCATCAGCGTGTCCGCCGCGGTCGGCCTGCTCTTCACCGTGCTCATCGGGATCAAGTGGCGGGCCAGCATGTGGGAGCGGAGCCGGGTGGCCACCGCCTGAGACGGCCGATCAGACCGTGATGCCCCAGGCCGCCTTGGCGATCAGCCCGATCACATAGCTGATCAGGACCGCGGCCGCGATGATCCCCAGGTTGAGCGCGATCCGCCGCCTCACCACCATGCCGGAGAGGAACGCGAGGATGGTGGAGACGGCGACGATGACGGCGCCCGCCACGATCAGCGAGGGCAGCAGGGTGCGGGCGCCGAAGGCCACCGGCAGCACCGGCACCACCGCGCCGACCACG
>DASZJM010000099.1:0-3752 GCA_035948165.1 Candidatus Methylomirabilota bacterium | reverse complement strand
GCGTCGAACGGCCCCAGGTTGGTGCCGGCGCGGATCATCGCGTTGCGGACGCGCGCCATCGGCTCGCTCCGGCCCGCGACCAGGCCGCCGGTGACGTCGCCGTGGCCCGAGATGAACTTGGTCAGGCTGTGCATCACCATGGTCGCGCCGTGCGCGATCGGGCGCAGCACCGCGGGGGAGGCCATCGAGGCGTCCACGATGAGATCGATCTCCCGTCGGGTCAGCTCGGGCGCGAGCGCGGGCACGTCGACCAGTCGCAGGAGCGGGTTCGACACCGCCTCCACGAAGACGGCGCGCGTCGTCGGGCGCAGCGCGCCCAGGATTGCCCCGGGGTCGGTCGCGTCCACGAAATCGGTCTCGATGCCGAGGCGGCGCCCCTCGTCGGCCAGGAACGCGGCGGTGGAGCCGTAGAGATCCCGCGCCGAGACCAGGTGATCGCCGGCCTGGAAGAGGCCGAGCAGGAGCGCGGTGGTAGCCCCCATGCCGGAGGCGCACGCCACCGCGGCCTCCGCGCCCTCGAGCGCGGCCACCAGGTCCTCCAGCATCGCGTGGTTGCCGGTGCCGTAGCGCCCGTACACGAAGCCCGGCTTCTTGCTCTCCCACACCGACTCCACCGTGTCCATGTCCTCGAACACGTACACGTTGGTCTGGTAGATGGGAGCGGTCAGCGGCCGGCTCGCGGACGGCACGTCGCGGCCTCCGCGGGCGGCCAGGGTGTCGAAGTTCACGCCGCGCCTCCTAGACGATCGGCACGCCCGGCAGCGCGGCCACCGCGGCCGGCTCCGGCTGGCGCTGCACGTCGCGAATGATCTCGGCCAGCCGCCGGATGCCCTCGTCGATCTGGGCGAGCGGCAGCGCGGAGAAGGACAGGCGCAGCATCCGCTCGCCGCCCCCGTCCACGAAGAACGCGTTGCCCGGGGTGAAGACGACGCCGCGGGGCGCCGCCCGCTCGAGGAGCAGCGTCGCGTCCATGCCGGGCGGCAAGGTCAGCAGCAGGGAGAAGCCGCCCTCGTGATCGGTCCAGGTCACGCCCGGCGGCATGCGCTTGCCGAGCGCCTGCAGCAGGGCCGTCCGCCGCCGGCCGTACTCCCGCAGCACGCGCGTCTGGTGCCGGTCGAGGAGGCGCTGCCGGCAGAAGTGGAAGACCGCGGCCTGGATGAGCGGACTCGTGTGGATGTCGGCCAGCTCCTTGGCGACCTCGAGCCGCTCGATCAGCTCGGGCGCGGCCACGACCCAGCCGAGCCGGAGCCCGGGGAACAGGATCTTGGAGAAGGTGCCCACGTAGATCACGAGCCCGGAGACGTCGAGGGCCTTGAGCGGCGCGGGCGGGCGCGGCCCGAAGAAGAGGCTGCCGTCGAAGCCGTCCTCCATGATGGGCAGGCGGTGACGCGCCGCCACCTCGAGGAGCCGCTTGCGGGTCTCGTCGCGCATGGTGAGCCCGGTGGGGTTGTGGGCGCTCGGCTGGCAGTAGAGGAGCTTGGGCGACTGCCGCTCGAGGAGCCGGTCCAGGTGCTCGGGATCGAGCCCCCCGCTCACCATCGGCACCGGCAGGAGCTGGGCGCCGAACGACCGGAAGACCTGCATCGCGCGCGGGTACGACGGCTCCTCGATGGCCACGAAGTCGCCCGGATCGAGCAGCGTGCGGGCCACCAGGTCGAAGCCCTGCTGCGAGCCGTTGACGATCAGGATCTCTTCCGGCCGCGCCTCGAGCCCGAAGCGGAGGAGGTAGCCGGAGAGGAACTCCCGCAGCGGCGGGTAGCCGCGCGCCGGGTAGTACTGCAGGAGCTCCGGGCCCTCCTCCCGGATCACCCGGTTGAGCACGCGACGGAAGGCGTCGGTCGGGAAGAGCCCGCTGTCCGGCATGCCCCCCGCGAACGAGATCGCGCCGGGGCCCGGAAGCGGCACCTGGGTGTACCCGCGCCGGCGACGGCTGTCGGCCGCGATCACCTGGGCGCCCTTCGAGAGGAAGCCGGTCCAGTCCAGGCGCGGGGTGGCCGCGCGGGGCATCCCCACCGGCGCAGGCACCCGGTCGGCCACGAAGGTGCCCTGCCCCACGTGGGCCCGGGCCCAGCCGCCCGCCACCAGCTCGTCGTAGGCGAGGGCCACCGTGGTGCGGTTGACGCCCAGCTCCTGGGCCAGCTCCCGGGTGGCCGGCAGCTTGACCCCCGAGCCGAGCAGGCCCTGGCTGATCAGCCGCTCGAAGTGCAGCTGGATCTGCCGGGAGAGTGGGGCCTTCCCCGCTCGCCCGGTACCCCTGTCGAGTGCGATTCTCATGGCTCCCTGATACCCGCCATTATCGATACGAAGACATCACTGTAAACCTCCAATTGGATGATTCCAAGCCCATCCAATATACCGGGTCCGGACCCCGTGGTATCATGGCGCGCCCAGGGCTCCCTGGGCTTCCCAGGCGACCGCTCCGAGGGGAAAACGATGCCGGGCGTGGTGGTGCTGGAGTCGATGTGGAACAAGAAGGGCCGTTTGCTGGACGACGAGCCCTCCGTGCTCCCCTATCTCAAGGCCATTCGCCAATCGCTGGCCTGGGAGGGCATCCGGGTCAACCTGGTCTACCGCCGCTTCTACTCGAGCTACGACCTCGGCCTGCTGCTCGAGGAGGTCCGGCGCCGGCGCCGCTCCTTCCAGGTCTGCTACATCGCCTCCCACGGGCAGCGCCGCAAGCTGGTCGGCATCGGCGACAAGGTGATCCGGCTCGAGACCCTGGTCGACCACTGCCGGCCCAGCACCGGCACCGGCTACATCTTCGGGGCCTGCGACTTCGTCACGCCCGACACCGCTCGCAACTTCCTGCTCGCGACCGGGGCACGCTTCGTGGCCGGCTACCAGAAGGCGATCCCTTGGACCGAGTCGATGCTGGTGGACTGCCTGTTCCTCTCGTACCTGCTGGGCGGCACCATGAAGTGGGTGCGCACCAAGCACGGCGAGCGCATGCCGCCGCTGCGCGCGCTCGAGGACTTCGAGATCACCCGCTCGGAGAATCCGCAGAAGGTGGCGGGCCAGCTCTACCGCGACTTCCCCCTGGCCCACGACATCACGTTCTCCTGCTTCACCCTCGACCGCGCCCAGGGCCGCAAGCCCACGATGGACAACTCCTTCGACATCTTCAAGCGGAACGTGGACCGCGCCCGGCGGGTCGTGCGCGACCTGTGAGCGGGTGCGCGGTCGGAGAAAGGAATCGGCCATGAGCGCGGGCGAGGCCCCCATCAAGCAGGCGGTGAAGTGGATCGACGACCAGCTCCACGACAATCCGAAGGCCGACCGCACCCGGCTGATCGACGAGGCGGGCCGGCGCTTCGACCTCACGCCCCTCGACGCGGAGTTCCTCCTGCGCCACCTCTCCCAGCGCCCGGCATGAGCGAGAGCCAGCAGGAGCGGGTGCAGGCTCAGTTCGGGCCGAGCGCGGGCGCCTACGTCAAGAGCCCCGGTCACGCGGCCGGCCCCGACCTCGAGCAGCTCATCGCATGGGGGCGCAAGCGCGGGTCGACGCGCGTCCTCGACATCGCCACCGGCGGCGGCCACACCGCGCTCGCCTTCTCGCGCTTCACCCCGAGCGTGGTGGCGGTCGACGTCACGGTGCCGATGGTCCAGGCCGCCCACGACTTCGTGGCCGGCGAGGGCGCGACCGGGGTGCGCTTCCTGGGCGCCGACGTGGAGGCGCTGCCGTTCAAGGACGGGACCTTCGGCACCGTGACCTGCCGGACCGCGGCCCACCACTTCCCGGCCCTGCTGCCCGC
>DASZJM010000098.1:0-8379 GCA_035948165.1 Candidatus Methylomirabilota bacterium | reverse complement strand
GCAGCGGAGCGCGGATCTCCGCTACCACGGGCAGTCGTTCGAGCTGCCGGTGACGGTTCCCCCCGGCCCCCTGTCGGAGGCCGACGTCACGCGCCTTCGAGAAGAATTCCACGCCGCCCACGAGCGCGCCTACGGCTACGCCGCCCCGGAGGACTCCGTCGAGCTCGTGAACGTCCGGCTCGCCGCGGTGGGCGTGACGCCGAAGCCGCGGCGCGCGCCGCTGCCCGAGGGCGGACCCTCGGCCGCCCCCGCGCTCAAGGGCCGGCGCGACGTCTGGTTCGCGGAGGCGGGCGGCTTCCGTCCGACCCAGGTCCTCGACCGCGGCAAGCTGCTGCGCGGCAACGCGATCGAGGGGCCCGCGATCGTGGAGGAGCCCGACGCGAGCACGCTCGTGCACCCGGGCTGGACCGCGACGGTCGACGAGCACGGCAACCTCGTCCTGCGCCCGTCGGCCGCACGCTGACCGCGCCGGTCGCTCAGGCGGGCGCGTCGGCTCCCGCCGCCGGCGGCGCGGCGGGACGAGGCGGCGGGAAGAGCCACGCGGCCAGCGCGACCAGGATCTGGCTCCAGAGAACGAGCACGAGCAGCCCGAAGAACGTGCTGCCGATGTCGAGCTGGCGCCAGCTCGCGTCCCCCGGGAAATCCGCCCGCGCCAGGGCGAGAGCCGCCGCGAGGACCGCCGTCGTGGCGAGCCCGAAGAGGCGGAGCCCGGCCGAGACGCCCTCCGGCGGGCCCTGTCGCAGCGTCACGTCCTGCTCGGCCCGCGTCCACGCGAGCCAGGCCGCGAGCGCGATCCGGTAGGAGAGCCAGGCGGCGGCCGCCACCGCGCCCCACCGGAACGCGAAGGCCCAGGTCGTCGATGGCACCCAGGCGAGCCAGCGCCCGGCCCCGAGCGGGTCGCCGGAGCCCACGGTCCAGAGCCGGAGCGTCTCGAGATCCGGCCCCCGCGTGAGTGCCACCAGCGCCCAGGGCAGGGGGATCAGCCAGCGCGCGGCGCGGAGCCATCCGGCGCGCCAGCGGCTGCGGTCCGCGCCGGCCTCGCGGCCGTCGGGGCCTCGGCTCCGCAGGCGGCCGAGCCACGTCGAGCCGGCCTCCTCGGCGAGCAGCCGCACCACCGGCAGCACGAACCCGTCCCGGTTGTCCCAGTACGTCGTGTGATCGCGCACCGTCGAGGCCTCGTTCCAGATCCGCGTGGAGACCGGCCGGCCGGCGTCGCTCGTGCGGGTGGCGCCGTTCGGCACCGGGTCGGCCGACGCCCAGAAGTCGAGCCACCGGCCGACGGTCGGTGGCACCGCGATCGAGCGAGCCACGTCGTCCTGCACCGCCGGTGAGAGGGTCAGCCGTACGGTGGCGGCCAGGACGACCAGGATCGCCACCAGGAGCACGAACGGCATCATCTCCAGATTTCGCGTCTCCGCGAGGACGATCCCGACGCCCGCGCCGCCCGCGAACAGGCCCGTGACGAGGACGATCGCGGCCGTGGGCAGCCAAGGCTGCGAGGGGCCCCAGGCGCGAACGGCCCGCTGCGCGGCGGACACCGCCAGGCCGAGCGCCGCGCTGCCCCCGAGCCAGATCGCGGGCACGAGCCAGAGCTGGCGCGGCGTGATGCGGCCGCTCGCGACGAGCTGCCAGAGCCATCCGCCCACCGCCGCGGCCGCGAGCAGGGCAGCCGGATGTGACGCGGATCGGGTCCCGCTCGAGCCAGCTGGGGCCCGCGTCGTCGCCGGGCGGGGCGCTGAGCCGCGGAGAGTCGAACCAGCGGAGCATGGACAGCTTGTTGATCCCGGCCCCGAAGGTCACGAGGGTGACGGGTCGCGGCGCGCCGGCGGGGGCGCCGCCGTCGGCGTCACGACGGAGGGCCTCGAGCGCGACCGTCGCGCCCTGGGAGTGGGCGAGGACCACCCGCGGCCCGCGCCATTCCGGGCCGCACGTCCGCTCGATCCACCCGAGCGTCCCCGAGACCTCGCTGCAGACCGCGGCCGCGGTGACCGGGCTCTCGAGGAACACCATGCTGTCGCCCGCGGTCGCGGCGAGGGCGCGCTGGATGCGGCCGACGGCGGCGCGGACCGCATCGATGGGCACGAGGCCCACCAGCAGGAAGAGAGCGAGGGCCAGGACCACGAACGGGGCGAGGAGCAGGGCCGCCAGGAGCTGGCCCGCGACCAGGAGGCGGGCGGCAAGGCGCCGCGGCCCGCGGGCCACGCCGTCGAGCCGCCGGTAACGCTGGGCGACGTGCATCGCGATGGTCCACGGGACCGCCCGGAAGCTCCACGACGCGAGCTGGCCGAACGACGGCGCGACGAAGGCCTGGGCCCACCACGCCTCCGCCGCGAGCCAGCGCTCGTCGACGCCCTCGCCGCGCAGGCGCACGACCGCATGCGGCGGGCTCGCGGCACCTCCGCTCAGGGTGGCGCGCTCCACCGCGACCGACATTCGGCCCGCGGTGGCGGCCTCAATGGTCCCCACGATCGTGTCGAGCCAGGTGAGCAGCGTGGTGCCCCGGCCCTGCTCGCCCACACCGTGGACGAGCACCAGGCCGAGCGCGATGGGCGGGGCCGTCGAGTCGGGGCTCATGCACGCTCCCTTCGTCCGCAGTGATGGAGACGGAGGCGCTCGACCGGAGCGCGGCTCACCATAGGACGGCGCGGCGAGAGGCGTCAAGGTCGAAGGCGCTCGCGTGACGGTTTGCGGCAGGACGGCGCGGTCCGGGAGCGCCAAGCGTGCGGATCTGCTGGCCTCCGGCGTGGCGCACGCCTTGCAGCCTTCACCGCCTGCCTCAGCGCATCGCCCATCTCTCGCCGTCGAGGAGGCTCGTCAATGGGATTCTCGGGAATTCGCGCGGTGATCCTGCTGGTCGTCCTCGTGGGGCTCGTGCTCGGAGTCAGCCGGCTCGACCTGCCCGGCTGGAGCGTGCCGGTCGGCGTGCTCGGCACCGCGGCGCTCCTACGCGCCTGGGAGAAGCGCGTCTCGTCCTGACGCGTCCCCACCGGACGTCGTCTCACCCTTGACGCCGGGCTCCTCCGGGCGCAGCATGGCGCGACCGGAGGAGCCCACATCATGCCCGTCACCCTCGTCACCGGCACCAGCACCGGCATCGGTCTCGCGACCGCGCTCCACTTCGCCCGTCACGGCCACCAGGTGGTCGCCACCATGCGCAACCTGGCCAAGGCCGACGCACTCCAGACCGCGGCGCGCGCGGAGAAGCTGCCCCTCGTGGTGCGCGAGCTCGACGTCACGCGCCAGGAGTCGATCGATCGCGCGGTGGCGGAGACGGTCGCCCAGCAGGGCCCGATCGACGTCCTCGTCAACAACGCGGGCGTGGGCGGGGCCACTCCGCTCGAGCTGACCCCGGAAGACGAGCATCGCGCGATGTTCGAGGCCAACTACTGGGGCCCGATCCGCATGATCCGGGCGGTGCTGCCGTCGATGCGCGAGCGGCGAACCGGCTGCATCGTGAACGTCACCTCGATCGCGGGCCGGGTGGCCACCCCCAACCAGATCGCGTACTCGGCCTCCAAGCACGCCCTCGGGGCGGCCAGCGAGGCGCTCGCCCACGAGGTCGCGGCCTTCGGGGTGCGGGTGGCGATCATCGAGCCCGGGGTGATCCAGACCGCGATCTTCGAGAACTCGGCCGGGGCCACCCGCTACGACAAGAACTCGCCCTATCGCCAGATCATGCGCCGCAACGGCAAGCTCTTCGCGGCCGGCTTCCGCAACCCGGGCCGCGCCGAGACCGTCGCGGAGGTGATCTTCGACGCGGTCACCACCGAGCGCCCGCGGCTGCGCTACCTGGTGGGGAGCGACGCGGAGGGGCTCGCGGCGGGCCGCGCGCGCATCAGCGATGAGGAGTGGGTGGCGATGGGCGGCGGGCTCGACGACGCGGAGTACAACGCACGCTTCAAGCGCTACTTCGGGATCGAGCTGATCTGAGCTTCGCGCGCGAAACGTCAGTAGGTGCCGGACGGGAAGTAGCAGCCTCGCGGCTCGTGATATTCGCCCATCGCCATCAGGGTGAGCGGCTTCTCAATGCGGAAGCCCTGCTCGAGGCACCACCGGAGGAGCCCCTCCTGCCTGGTCGGAAGGTGAAGGGACAGCGCGTCGGGGATGGCGGCTCCGATTCCGAGCAGGAGCGCGCGCATGTCGGCCTCAGTCTCCGCCACCCCCCAGGCGAGGATCCCGCCGTGCACCGCATAGGTGTAGGCGGTGATCCGCCCCTCGCGTCGGGCGGCAAAGGGGGCAAACAGACGAGCCGCGTCGCGTAGATCGTCGGTGCGGGTGATGCCGTGCACTGTTCGGCAGAGCTGCTCGCACTCGCCGATGTCCGCGACGGTCCACGGGCGGATCTCCACGCCCTCGGCCGGGGCGTCGCGGGGGCGGCCACTGACGCGGACCAGCGGCTCCTTGACCGCGAAGCCGAGCGAGATGTAGAGCCCCATCGAGCCGGCGTTGTAGGCTTCCTGGACCAGCCGCACGCCGGGAGCGCCGTGCGCCCGCTCCAGCGCGGCCTGCATCAGGGCCCGGCCGATTCCACCGCGCTGGGCCGCGGGGTCGACCGCCACGATCGCGACGCCTCGTATCGGGTCGCCCTCATCGAGAAAGATCACGCCGACGGGGGTGTCGCGCTGGACCGCCACCAGGCTGTAGAGAGCGGGAAGACCGATGAAGAGCGTCGCGACCCGCCGCGCGACGTCGATCGACGGCAACGCGGGAGGGAAGCCGTGTCGATCGGCCACGCCCTTGAATGCCTCGTACATGATGCGGGCGCAGGTTTCGGTGTCACCACTCACCGTACGACGGAGCTCGATGGCCATGTCTCGACCCTCGCTCTCCCGGATACTACATCCCCAGATAGGCCCGACGCACCAGGTCGCTGTCGAGGAGGGATTGGCTGCCGCCTTCGGCCACGATGCGCCCGGTCTGGAGCACGTAGCCCCGCTCGGCGGCGGCGAGCGCCGCGGGCACGTTCTGCTCCACCAGCAGCACGGTGAGGCCCTCCTGGCGGTGGAGCATCTGCAGCACGTCGAGGATCGAGTCCACGATGCGCGGCATGATGCCGAGGCTCGGCTCGTCGAGCATCAGGAAGCGCGGCCGCGACATGAGGGCGCGGGCGATCGAGAGCATCTGACCCTCGCCCCCGGACAGCGTGCCGGCCCGCTGGTCCACCCGCTGCCGCAGCACCGGGAAGAGGCCGAAGACCCGCTCCAGCATCTCCTGGCGGCGCTTCGGGTCGCGGTCGCGGAAGGTGCCGAGACGGAGGTTCTCGGCCACCGAGAGGCGGCTGAAGAGCCGCCGGCCCTCGGGGACGAGCGCGATGCCGAGGTCCACCCGGTCCGGGGCCTCGACGTCGTCGATGCGGCGCCCGTCGAACCAGATCTCCCCGCTGCGCGGCGTCAGCAGGCCGGCGATGGTCTTGAGCAGGGTGGTCTTGCCCGCCCCGTTGGCGCCCACCAGCGCCACCGCCTCGCCGGCCCGCACCTCGAGCGACACGCCGTGGAGCGCGACCACGCCGCCGGCATAGGCCACCTGCGCGTTCCGCACCGAGAGCAGCACCGTGCCGGGCGCGGGGGCGGGATCAGGCGCGGCCACGGTAGCGGTCTCCCAGGTAGGCGGTGATGACGCGCTCGTCGCGCGCGACCTCGGCGGGCGGCCCCTCGGTGAGCTTCTCGCCGTGGTCGAGCACGACCACCCGGTGCGAGAGCGGCATCACCACCTCCATCACGTGCTCGACCACGCAGATGGCGAGGCCGAGCTCGGCGTGGATGCGGCGCACCAGCTCGACCGCGGCGGTGGTCTCGAAGGGGGTGAGGCCGGACATCGCCTCGTCGAGCAGCAGCAGGCGTGGGCCGGTGGCCAGGGCGCGGGTGATCTCGAGCCGCTTCTTGTCGGCGAGGGTGAGGGCGGCCGCGACCACGTCCTCCTTGCCCCCGAGGCCGGTGAACGCGAGCAGCTCGAGGGCGCGGGCCCGCGCGGGGCCCACGCGGCTCGAGCGCCGGAGCGCGCCGCAGATCACGTTCTCCAGCACCGTCATGCGCCCGAAGCTCCGCACCACCTGCCAGGTGCGCGCGATGCCGAGCCGGCAGACCCGCTCCGGCCGCGCCCGGGAGATGTCGGTGCCGTTGAGCACGATCCGGCCCTCGTCGGGATGCAGCGAGCCGCTGATGCAGCTGAACAGCGTGGTCTTGCCCGCGCCGTTGGGACCGATGAGGCCCACGATCTCGCCCGGCTCGATGACGAGCGAGACGTCGCGGTTGGCCACCAGGCCGCCGAAGCGCTTGGTGCACCGCTCGACCTGCAGCAGCGGGGCCATCGCGGTCAGTTCCTCTCCGGCGACTTGGGCGCCGACCGCGCGGGCGCGCGGCCGCGGACGCGGGCGGCCCACTCGGCCCACGGCAGCGAGAGGAGCCCGTTGGGGCGCCAGCCCGCGATCAGCATGATGACCGCGCCGTAGATGATGAGGTCGATGCCGCGCCCGGCGAGGGGCCCCGAGCCGAGGGTGGCGGTCATGAGCTGGGAGATCGGGATCAGCACGATCGCGCCGAGCACCGGGCCCCAGAGCCGGCCGAGGCCGCCCACCACCGCGGCCATCATGGGCAGGATGTTCCAGTTCACCTCGAGCACCTGGTCGGGGAAGACCGCGAGGGCCCAGAAGCCGTAGAGGGTGCCGCCCGCCGCGAAGATCGCGGCCATGAGGCAGCGGGCGATGACCTTGTAGAGGCGGCTGTCGATGCCGATGGCCTCGGCGCCGTCCTGGTCGTCGCGCACCGCGCGGAAGTAGAAGCCCCACTTCGAGCGCTCGATCGCACGGGCCCCCGCGAGGGTGGCCGCGAAGAGGAGCAGCGAGAGGTAGTAGAACCCGAGGCCCTTGCCGCGGCCGGGGAACTCCATGGTGAGGATCCCGTGCACGAAGCTGCCGCCCGCGGCCACCGGGATGAAGAGCCCCTGGCTGCCGTTGATGAGCCGCCAGGTGGCCCCGATGGGCTGCGCGATCATCCACATCGCCACCGTGGCGATCGCGAAGTAGTGGCCCCGCAGGCGGGTGACCGGGTAGGTGAGCGCTGCGCAGATCACGACCGAGACCACCACCGCGCCCCCCAGCGCGATCCACGCGTTCCAGCCGAAGTGGATCGACAGGAGCGCGGCGGTGTAGGCCCCGATCGCGAAGAAGATGCTCGGTCCGAAGTCGAACTGGCCGGCCCAGCCCCCGATGATGTTCCAGCCGATGCCGAGCATGGCGTTGAGCAGCACCAGGAAACCGACCGTCTCGTAGTAGATCTGGCCGCTGCGCTCGAAGGGCAGCGGGTAGAGCAGGGCCACCAGGATGGCCAGCCCCCAGGCCACCTGCTGCGCGCGCCCGGCGCGGGCCGGCGGGCTAGAAGCGGCCAAACAGCCCCTGGGGCCGGAACAGGCCGATCAGGATGTAGGAGCCGAAGACGAAGGCGTCCTTGAAGGCGGGCGGCAGGTACGCGGCGGTCACGCTCTGGACCACGCCCACCAGCAGGGCCGCGAGCAGGGTGCCCAGGATCGAGCCGAAGCCGCCCAGCGCCACGATGGCGTAGGCGAGCACGGTGAAGGAGAGGCCGGCCTGCGGGTACACCGAGAAGAAGTTGGCGAGGATGACCCCGGCGATCGCGACCAGCGCGGTGCCGAGCCCCCAGGCCACCGCGTACATGCGCTGGGGCCGGATGCCCACCAGCATGGCCGCGTCGCGGTCCTCCGCGGTGGCCTGGAGCGCGAGGCCGAAGTCGGTGCGGTCGATCAGCAGGTAGAGCAGGAGGAAGAGGCCGAGCGCGATCAGCCCGCCCACCAGCAGCGGGATCCCGACGCGCACCCCGCCGAGCGAGAGGTTGGCCCCACTCAGGCGGGTGAGGAGGCTGCCCTCGATGAAGCGGTAGTCGCTGGTGAAGAGCGCGACCACCCCGTTCTGGATGAAGAAGAAGAGACCGACGGTGGCGAAGATCTGGGTGAAGACCTCGCCGCGCTGGACCTTCTGCATGAGCAGGCGGTAGACCAGCACCCCGAGGCCGTACATGACCACCGCGAGGGGAATCATGGTGACGAGGGGATCCCAGCCGAGCCACACGCTGAGTCCCCACGCCCCGAACATGCCGAGCATCATGAACTCGCCGTGCGCGAAGTTGATCATCTCCATCAGGCCCCAGATGATGGCGAGCCCCACCGCCACGAGCGCGTAGAGCAGCCCCATCTGGAGCCCGTCCGCTACCGCCTGGAGGAAGATGGTCACGGTCGGCGGCTACTTCTTGCTGCGCGTCTCCCGCTCCTGCCAGCTCGGCGACGGGTAGATCGGCTTGAAGCCGGCCTGGGCCGCGAGGTCCCACGGCCAGATGGTGTGCTTCTCGTCGTCCCAGCCGATCTGGGTGA
>DASZJM010000097.1:0-5108 GCA_035948165.1 Candidatus Methylomirabilota bacterium | reverse complement strand
CGCCGGGCGCGATGCCGGAGGCCTGGGTGGGCGCGGCCGGCTCATCCGCGGGCCCGGCCTCCTCGGGAAAGTCGCGGAGCACCGGGCCGGCCGGCTCGGCGAGGAGATCGAGCGCGGCGCGGAGCACGCGATGCTGGAGGTCCGGGTCGTTCGGACGGCCCAGGGCGTAGCCGAAGGGGAAGGGCACGAAGAGGGCGCGGGGAGGCTTCGTCTTCTCCGTGTGCTCGCGCACCATGCTGATCGACGTGGTCGCGATGCCGGCGTTCTCGAGGGTCCGGGCCAGCACACCACCGGTGTGCGTGCAGAAGGGTCAGGTGGGAGTGACGAGGGCCGCCTCCACGCCCTCCTCCCGCAGCCGGCGTCCCACCTCGGGCCCGGTCTCCTGCTCGATGCGCTTCAGGTCGCGCTGCGCCCCCATGAACGAGTAGTGGTGTGGCGCGACGCCGCCCAGCTCGCCGCGGGCCGCCAGCTCGCGGAGGCGGTCGATCGGGAACGAGATGTTGAGGTCGCGCATGATCGGCACGCGGTCGAAGCCGAGGCTGGTGTGGCTCTGGACGATCTCGGCCGACGGCGTCTCGGCCGGGATCACCCGAAAGGTCTGCTCGCCGGGGCCGAACGGCCGATCCGCGCGGCGGTGCAGTCCCGCGGTGGTGACGATGGCGAGGCGACAGCCGGAGAGCGGCCGGGGCAGCGGGGTGCGCGGCGCGCTCTCGTTGACCTGCACCGGCAGCATGAGCAGGTTGTTGCGGTTGATCTGGGGCAGCCGGTCGAGTCGCGGCATCGGTCATCTCTCCATGGTCGCGGGTAGGGTTGTCAGCCTCGAGGCTTCATTGTATAGAGCCTTATGGACTTCCACGCGTTCATGTACGTGACGATCGGCCGCCGCCACGAGCTGGAGCGCGGGATGGCGGGCAAGGATCCGGTCCTCTACCAGCGCATGCTGGACGAGATCGGCGACTACGCCCGCACCTGCGATCAGACCGGGTGGTCCGGCATCGGCATTCCCGAGCACCACCTGCAGATCGAAGGGTTCGAGCTGGGGCAGGATCCGGGCCTCATGGCCATGTTCCTCGGGCAGCAGGGCCCGCGGCTGCGGATCAACCAGTTCGGCTACGTGCTGCCCACCCACAACCCGCTGCGGGTGGCCGAGCACGCGGCCACGCTCGATCATCTCCTCGGCGGGCGGCTCAACGTGGCGTTCGTGCGCGGCTACCAGGCGCGCTGGTTCGAGAACTACGCGGCGGTGCCGGGGGCCCGGGCCACCGGGCCGTGGAACCGCAAGGGCGAGGACGACGCGCGCAACCGGGAGCTGTTCGAGGAGTGCGTGGCGATCATCAAGACCGCGTGGACGCACGACACGTTCTCGTTCAAGGGCAAGTACTGGTCGTTCCCGCCCGAGGGTCAGCAGCAGCCCCACGAGCATCCCGTCTATCTCAAGTACGGTCGCGGGGTCGAGCCGGGGGGCGCCATCCGGGAGGTCGGCATCGCGCCGCGCCCGCTGCAGAACCCCATCCCGGTCTACTCCGGCTTCACCCACAGCCTGCAGACCTCGCTCTACTGGGCGCGCGAGGGCGGCAAGCCGATCGTGATGGCGAGCGAGATGGACTTCTGCGAGATGCTCTGGCGGCGCTACCGGGAGGAGGCGGAGTCCCACGGGCGCGACGTCCCGCGCGGGGAGGAGGCGGCGTGGGGCGGCTACCTCGTGCTGGCCGACACCAAGAGCGAGGCGGAGGCGTGGGCGGAGGACTGCCTCTGGATGTGGGACTCGTGGTCGGTGCCGTTCGGCCAGGACCGCCCGCCGCTGCTGATCGGCGACGCGGACACCGTGACGCGCATGATCGAGAACGCGGCCAGGCACGTGCCGTTCCGCGAGGTGTTCCTGCTCTTCGGCCAGGGCATCCTCGAGCGCGACCGCTGCAAGAAGACGCTCGAGCTCTTCGCCGAGAAGGTGATGCCCCGCTTCCGCTGATCGGCTCCGCTCAGACGGTCAGCACCGCCTTGCCCGGATACTTGCGCGCCATCAGGTCGGCCGCCACCTGCGCGATCTCGGCCCACGGCCGCTCCACGCTGATGTGCGGCGCGAGCTGGCCCGCGGCCACCAGGTCGGCGAGGCGGCGCAGGCCGATCGCGGCGGGCTCCCGGCCCAGCTCGGTGAAGACGTAGAAGCCGTAGAGCTGGGTGCGGCCGGCGGCGAAGAAGGTGCGGGTGTCGAAGGTCACCTCGGCGGACGCGGAGACGCCCAGGGTGACGCAGACGCCGCCGCGCTCGAGGGCGGCGAGCGCGGTGCCGAGGGTGCGGCCGCCGACCGACTCGATCACCAGGTCGTACTTGGGCGAGGCCGGGATGTCGTCGCCCACCGTCACCTCGTGGGCGCCGAGCTGGCGCATCGCCGCGGTCTGATCGGCGCGCCGGACCGCGGCGGTCACGTGGGCGCCGCCCAGTCGCGCGAGCTGCACCGCGAAGTCGCCGACGCCGCCGGTGGCGCCGGTCACCAGCACGCGCTTGCCGAGGATCATGCCGTTCTTGCCGAGGGCATGGAGCGCGGTGAGGCCGGCGACCGGGAGCGTGGCGGCCTGGGAGAACGTCACCTTGTCGGGGAGCTCGGCCAGCGCGTGGGTCGGCACCGCGACGCGCTCGGCCCAGGCGCCTTCCGGTAGGAAGCCGACCACGCGGGCGCCGGCCTTGGGGCCGGAGCCGTCGGACGGGGCGCGCTCGACGATGCCGGCGAGGTCCCAGCCCGGGCGCCAGCCGGCGGGGGCCATCGTGGACCGGCGGACCTCGCCGCGGTTCAGCGAGATGGCGCGGACGCGCACGATGGCCTCGCCGCGGTCGGGCGTGGGGGCGGGGACCGGGCGGAGGACGAGACGGCCTGGGGCAGCGGGATCGACGAGTACCGCCTGGTTGTCGGACATCTGCTTCTCCTTTGAGGCCACCCCTCACCCTGCCCTCTCCCCGGAGGGGAGAGGGGGGATTAGATGACGCCGTCGCGCTTGAGCTGGTCGATCTGCTCGGGCTTGTAGCCGAGGAGGCGGCTGTAGACCTCGGTGTTGTGCTCGCCGAGCAGGGGCGAGCGCGTCACCTCGGTGGGCGAATCGGAGAGGCGCACCGGGTTGCCGGGCATCGGGTAGGGGCCGCGCCGCGGATGCTCCAGATCCACCACGAAGCGGCGCTTGCGCATGTGCGGATCGGACAGCACCTCGGTCGAGTCGAGCACCGCGCCGCAGGGGACGCCGGCGCCGGCCATGATCTCCATGACCTCGTGCTTGCTCCGCTTCTCGGTCCACGCCTCGATCATTGCGTCGATCTCGTCGACGATCTGCACGCGGTCGCGCCGGTCGTGATAGCGCGGATCGTCGGCCATCTCGGGCCGGCCCACGATCCGGGTGAGCGCCTTCCACATGTCGACGGTGGCGCAGTGGATGAACACGTAGTCGTTGGGCCCGCCCGGGCGGCAGCGGTAGATGTTCGACGGCGCGGCCGCCGCGGAGCGGTTGCCCTGCCGCGGCGCCGGCTTGCCGGTGGCGTAGCTCTCGCGCAGGTGGATGCGGAGCAGGTTCACCACCGCCTCCTGCTGGGCCACCTCCACCTGCTGGCCCTGGCCGGTGGCCTGCCGCTGGATGATGGCGGCGAGGATGCCGATCGCGGTGTGCAGCCCCGCGCCGGTGTCGGCGAGCCCGCCGATGGCCTTGGTGGGCGGGCCGTCGGGCGAGCCGGTCATGCTCATCGCCCCCGCCATGGCCTGGGCGATCCACTCGAAGCTCTTGTAGTCGGCGTACGGCCCGCCGCCGCCGAAGCCCTTCACCGAGGCGGCGATGAGCCGCGGGTTCAGGCCATGAAGGGTCTCCCAGCCGAGCCCGAGCCGGTCCATGGCGCCCGGGCCCATGTTCTCGACGAGCACATCCGCGGTCTTGACCATGTCGAGGAACATGGCACGCCCGCGGTCGGACTTGAGGTTCAGGGTCACGCCCTTCTTGCCGGAGTTGAGCAGGAGGAAGAACCACGCGTCCTCGCCGCGCTTGTCGGAGAGCGCGGTGCGCCCCGGCTCGCCGGTGGGCGGCTCGATCTTGATGACGTCCGCGCCGAGCCACGCCAGCATCTGGGTGGCGGACGGGCCGGCTTCGTACTGGGTGAGGTCGAGGACGCGGATCCCGGCGAGCGCCTGGGCCATGGTCGAGGCCTCCGTCCGCCTACGTGGTGTACGCGGAGAAGCGGACGGTCTGCGCCCGCGCTTTGGAGTCGGTGATGACGTTGACCACCGCCGGCTTGCTCGAGGCGAACGCGCGCTCGAGCGCGGGGCGGATGTCGTGCGGCTTCTCCACGAACTCGCCGTGCGCGCCCAGCTCCTGGGCCACCCGGTCGTAGCGGGTGTGCCCGAGGTTGCGCCCGGGCTTGGGCAGCGGGCGCGTCCACGGGGCGTCCGCGGTCCACCCGCCGTTGTTGCTGATCACCACCACCACCGGGATCTTGTGGCGAACGGCGGTGTCGATCTCCATGGCATTGATGCCGTAGGAGCCGTCGCCGTGCAGCACCAGCACCTGGGTGTCGGGTTTGGCCACCTTCGCGCCGACCCCGAAGGGCAGCCCCACGCCCATCGTGCCGAACGCGCCCGAGTTCAGGCGATGGCCGGCCACGTAGGTGGGAATCGCCTGGCGGCCGAAGTTCAGGATCTCCTGGCCGTCCACCACCAGGATGCCGTCGCGCCGCATGAAGTCGCGCACCTCCTTGCAGAGGCGCAGCGGATGGATCGGCGTCTCGTCCCGGCTCATCGCCTTGTCCTGCTCGGCGCCCTTCTCCGCGTCGAGCGTGCGGAGCTTGCCGGTCCAGGGCGCGTAGCGCTTCGGGCCGATCTTGCCCTCCGCCTCCGCGCGAAGCTGGTCGAGCACCGCGCGCGCGTCGCCCGCGATCGGCACGTCGACCGACCGGTTGTGGCCCAGCTGAGTCGGGTTGATGTCGACGTGGATCACCTTGAGGTCGGCCGCGAAGCGGGGCGGGCGGCCGAACTGGATTACCCAGTTGAAGCGCGTGCCCACCGCCAGCACCACGTCGGCCTCGGTGAAGGCCTTGCTGCGCGCGTTCAGGAAGGCGAGCTCGTGATCCTCCGCGATGAG